>DATJXK010000044.1:0-7056 GCA_035500235.1 Pseudomonadales bacterium
AAGAGAATGCAATTCGTCTTTTGGTATTTTGCGTGAACGGTTCTTGTACCCGCCCGTTTCCATTGCGCGTGATCCCGGCGGCAATTGGATGCGTAGCTCTTTTTCCACCAGATAATCCAATAGATGGACAAATGAAAACGCCGTGCCCAAGATCAACTTCCGCTTTTTTGTATTCAGGGAGGCAATGGTTCGGTCAAAATCCAAAACCCAGGTGCCGTCCGTGTTCATTTTGCCGACGAAAACGGATTCGGGCGCGCCTAACGCCTGGCGAACCGTTTCAAACATGTGAATCAGTGATGAGTTTGGGGCCGCTTCCGACGGCGGAGTCAAAACCAGCAAATCATAGTCATGGCCGCGTCCGGCGACGTTTTTTTCAAACGACGTCCATAACGATTCTTCATAGACTTTCAATGATTCAGTGCAATGAAAATGACGGCTGGGCTTCTGTTCGGTGGTGCCACTGGAGTGAAACACGGCGGTGCGCTCCTCCGGCGGAATGCAGGAGATCTCCAGTTCCTTGAAGGCGCTGGTTGGCACAAAGGGAATTTGCGCCCAATGCTCGATAGCATCCGGCGTTAAACGGCGCGCCTCGCAGATCCTTTTGTAAGCGGGATTAAATTTGAATTGGAGCGCGAAAAGCTCCATGGCCAGTTCGTTAAACCCATGGTCCTCAGCAGCCCATGAGGCAACATGCCCAAGACGGGCAGCAAAATTTGAAAGTTCAGCGTTCATCGCGGTTTTTGTTTGTCGGCTGGTTTTCCGCTACAGCCTATGCTTAATTTATCTGTAAATCGCCGGCAGTCGAGCCAAAACCTCGCTCTGGAAAACGCAGGCGCAATCCGAAGTCGCCCTATTACTTCTTCAGATTAGGGAGTGGGTAGACAGACTGGAGTTTGAGGTAAAGTTTTCGTTTGGGAAAATCCAGCGTGACCAGGTGCCGTGCCAGGAAGCGAATGCCTATCCCATCCGATTCCACATTGGCTGAACCCAAAGAAATAAAGGGATACTGCAACCCGTCAAACAGACCGTACGGCTTTTTTGCCTGTCCTTTGAAAGAAACACTGTTCGTCCATTCCCAATAATTCTTTTTCATCAGCCAGCCGTCATTGTTCGACCCGGTATCAATCAGCGAATGCGGCCCGTGCTGGCCCAAAAGATTTTGCTCCACCGACGGGCGTTCATCGTCAACGTTAAGGTCCCGAATTGGAAATGCCTTGCCCCACGAACTCTTGTCCGCGGTTTTATCGTCCAGAAAGCGCATTTTACCCGCCGCAAAATCGAGTTGAATGCAGTAATGCCGCAACGTGTCATAGCCGAGAATACCAAGGATGCGTGCGCCTTTGCCGTCATTCAGCGAGCCAAAATCATAAGTGGCCGCCTCGCCTGGTACCTTCAGCGCTACGTCTCCCAGGTAAAGCCGGGGCATGGCATAGATGTGTCCTTCATTTTTTTGCCCCCAGCCCACGACCGAGACATCGCCGAGGCTTTTACCTAATTTGGAGGCAACCGATTTATCGAACAATGTCGCGGACGTTCCTGTATCCAGGAGAAATGGAAAGGCCTCGCCGTTCTGGGTATGGAGCGTGACGACCACCCAGCCTCCGCGCCCGGCGCTTTCGTTAATGGGAACTTCCGGAGGCAGTTTTGATTGTACGTTATCGCGGGATGCAGGCTGTTCTGTCGCGCAGGAGCACAAAAATAAAAGGCTAAGAAAGGTGGCTAGTACTGGGGCCTTGAAAGCGGTTCTCATCTAAAGCTTTCTAATAATTCAAGTACGGCCCGAGCCAGCGCTCGACTTCGGCCACGGTCATACCTTTGCGGACGTGATAGTCGTTGACCTGGTCGCGGTCGAGTTTGCTGACAGCGAAATATTTCGAGTCGGGATGGGCGAAATAAAGCCCGCTCACCGAGCTGCCCGGCCACATGGCGAAATTCTCGGTCAGCTTGATGCCCGCATTCTTTTCCACGTCCAACAATTGCCAGAGAATTTTCTTTTCCGTGTGGTCGGGGCAAGCCGGATAGCCTGCCGCCGGGCGAATGCCGCGGTATTTTTCCTCGATCAAATCTTCCGGCGAAAGGTTCTCGTTTTTGCCGTAACCCCATTCCCGGCGCACACGGCGATGCAGCCATTCGGCGAAGCCTTCGGCCAGCCGGTCGGCCAATGCCTCGATCATGATGGCGTTGTAATCGTCGTGTTCGGCCTTGAATTTTTTCACCAGCGTTTCCAGGCCAACTCCACTGGTGACCGCGAACGCGCCGAGATAATCCGGCGTGCCTTTGGGCGCGACAAAATCCGCCAGGCACCAGTTGGGGGTGCCGTCCTCCTTGGCGATCTGCTGCCGCAAAAAATGAAAGGTCATCAACGTCTTTGAACGCGACGCATCGGTGTAAAGCTCCACGTCGTCCCCTACCCTGTTTGCCGGGAACAATCCGTAAATGCCGCGCAGTTCGAGCAGCTTTTCCGAGACAATCTTCTCAAGCAGTTTTTGCGCGTCGGCGAACAGCTTGCGGGCTTCTTCGCCATGCTTTTCATGCTGGAGAATTTTCGGGTATACACCGCGCAATTCCCACGTATGGAAAAAAGGCGACCAGTCAATGACCTCAATCACTTCCTCGAGCGACGGCGCAATCGTCCGGCTGCCGGTAAACTCCGGCTGCGGCAAATCGTCGTATTTCAGCTTGGGCGCGTTGGCACGGGCAGCTTCAAGGCTCACCAGTTTCACCTTGGGCCCAGTGTGCTGGGTGCGTAGCTTCTCGTATTCCTCGCGCACCTGCGCGGCAAACTTCGGTTTATGCTCGTCGCTAATCAGGCTGCTGGCCACAGGCACGGCGCGGCTGGCGTCGAGCACATGCACGACGGGCTCGTGATAGTTTGGCGCGATTTTCACGGCCGTATGCGCCTTGCTGGTAGTCGCCCCGCCAATAAGCAGCGGGAGCTTCAGTCCCTCGCGCTCCATCTCGCGCGCGACGTGCACCATTTCATCCAGCGAGGGCGTGATTAATCCGCTCAGGCCGATGATGTCCGCCTTGTTCTCCCGCGCCGCAGCCAGGATTTTTTCGCACGGCACCATCACGCCGAGGTCGATGACCTCGTAGTTGTTGCACGCGAGCACGACGCCAACGATATTTTTACCGATGTCATGGACGTCGCCTTTCACAGTAGCCAGGACGATTTTGCCCTGGGTTTTGACCGATTCGCCACGTTCAGCCATGGCGGCCTTTTCCGCCTCCATGAACGGTTGCAGATAAGCGACGGACTTTTTCATGACGCGGGCGGATTTGACGACCTGCGGCAAAAACATTTTGCCCGCGCCGAACAAATCGCCGACGACGCTCATGCCAGCCATCAGGGGGCCTTCGATCACAGTAAGCGGCTTGCCGTATTTGGCCCGCGCTTCCTCAGTATCAGCTTCGATATAGGTATCAATGCCTTTAACCAGCGCGTGAGACAGGCGCTCTTCGATGGAACCCTTGCGCCATTCTTCTTCTATCTTTTTATCGGCGGCGGCAGAGCCGGTGCCCGTGGCCTTCAATTTCTCACCGTACGTAACGAGGCGTTCGGTGGCGTCGGGCCGCCGGTTGAGTAATACGTCCTCCACCAGTTCCTTGAGTTCAGGCTTAATTTCCTCGTAAACCTCGAGCATGCCGGCGTTGACGATGCCCATATCCATGCCGGCACTGATGGCGTGGAAAAGAAATGCGCTGTGCATGGCTTCGCGCACAGGATTGTTACCGCGGAAACTGAACGAGACATTGGACACGCCACCGCTGACTTTGGCGTGGGGCAGGTTCTGCTTGATCCAGCGCGTGGCTTCGATGAAGTCCACGGCGTAGTTGTTATGTTCCTCGATGCCGGTGCCGACGGTGAGAATGTTGGGATCGAAAATAATGTCCTCGGGCGGGAAACCGACATCGTCGACCAGAATACGATAAGCACGCCCGCAAATGCGGATTTTATCGGCCAACGTGGCGGCCTGGCCGTTTTCGTCAAACGCCATCACCACGACGGCGGCGCCGTACATCAAAACTTTGGCGGCCTGTTCACGGAATTTAGCTTCGCCTTCTTTGAGCGAGATGGAATTAACGATGCCTTTGCCCTGGAGGCATTTCAGGCCGGCTTCAATCACTTCCCATTTGGAAGAATCCACCATGAAGGGCACTTTAACCACTTCCGGTTCGCTCCCGAGGAGCAGCAGGAAACGGGTCATGGCGGCAACGCCGTCAATCATGCCTTCGTCCATGCAAATATCGATGATGTTGGCGCCGTTTTCGACCTGTTGCCGGGCGATGGCCACGGCTTCCTCGTATTTGTTTTCCTTGATGAGTTTAGCGAATTTGGGCGAGCCGGCCACGTTGGTGCGCTCGCCAATCATAATGAAATTGCCAATCTGCTGGGTGAACGGCTGGGAACCGGAGAGACGCAAGGGAAGCGGAGGCGATGCAGCAACGCGCGATCCCTCACCTTGCTTCTCCCCCGATCCACTGGGTGATACTGACCGGGGACGATACGATTTCGTTTCGGCAAACTCGCGCGGGTGCCTGCCTTCCAGGGCTTTGGCGATGGCGGCGATGTGTTCGGGCGTGTTGCCGCAGCAGCCGCCGGCGATGTTAATCAACCCGCTCCCGACAAATTCACCCAGGAACCGGCTCATGTCCGCCGGCTCCAAATCGAAGCCAGTGGGCGAAAGCGGATTGGGCAAGCCGGCGTTGGGATAACACGAGATGGCCGTGTTCGATTTCGCGGCCAGTTCAGCCAGGAACGGCCTCATGAGGTCAGGGCCGAGCGAGCAATTCAAGCCGATAGCGATCGGCTTGACGTGTTTCATGGCGTTCCAATAGGCCTCAATCGTTTGGGCGGAAATCATGGTTTCGCCGCCCCGGCCCACAGCGGCTGAGATCATGATAGGCAACTCTATCTTGTCCTGAGCAAAGACTTCCTGAATGGCCACCAGCGCGGCTTTGGCGTTGAGTGAATCGAAAATGGTCTCGACCAGCAAAATGTCCGAACCGCCCGCGATTAACGCGCGCACCTGGTTGATATACGCCGTCTTGACCTGGTCAAAGGTGCAAACCCGAAACCCGGCATCATCCGCATCCGGGGAATTGGACAACGACACCGTCAGCGGCCCGATGGCGCCGGCTACGAAGCGCGGACGTCCGGTTTTATTGGCAATCCGGTCGGCCCATTCGCGGCATTGCCTGGCCGACTGCTCGTTAATTTCCCAGGCGAGGTCATTGAGATATTTGTTTTCGATGATGCCCTGGTAAAAGGCCGGGTCTTTGCGACCGCCATGTTCGCGCGGGTCGTCTACGAAAAATTCGCTCTGGCCGATGCTCGTAGCCGAAAAAGTATTGGTCTCAATGATGTCCGCGCCCGATTCCAGAAAGCGGCGATGAATGTCGCAAATGACATCGGGTCGCGTAAGCGAATAAAGGTCGCCGTTGTTCTTCAGGTCTTTTTTGGCGTCCTTGAATCGTTCGCCCCGGATGGCCTGCTCGTCCAGCCCGTAAGTGCGAATGGTCGTGCCCATCGCACCGTCGAGAATAACGATGCGCTCGCGTAACAAACGTTGCAGTTGTTCGATTTTATCCGGCATGGTCTTAAAACGTTGACGGAGAACTTAATGGAAGATCCTCTGATATGCAAATTAAAAAATCAACGTATCTGGATACGTTGATATGTTTAATTGAACTAAAAATCCCGTCTTTTCAGACGGGATTTTTCATTTTTAATGGTTGAAGACGTCGAACGTGCTGCCCGGGACGATGTTTAACTCACCGCCGCCAGTGAAGCCGGTGTAAATGTCCGTATGAAACAACGGATCGTCAGGCAAACCGGGTTTAAAGCTATCCGGATAACCGGGCTTGGCAGGAATATATTTCGTGAAAATGGGATGATACGGCGGAAACGGCGCGGTGATAACTTCAACGACACCCAATCCCGTGCGTTCAATCGAGCGATCAGCGCCTCTAACCACGCCTACCGTGGCACCAGCCATGGGCCCGTTCCAGACATACTCCTGTTCCACCGTGGAACGCATATCAGCCAGGCGGACGATTTCAAAAGTGTTGCTCAAGCCGCGTCCCATTTTTTCTTCGGAACCGGCGCAACCGGTGAAGACAACAGCGAGTCCGAGCAGGGAAAGCAGTGAAAGGGTATTTCGCATAACAAAGTGTTTATTTCTGAAGCCAACCTACGCGCCGCTCCTTTGAATGTAAAGCGTTTTTTATTTTCTTAAATTAACTTTTGGATCGTTGTTTACAACCTTTCACATGGTCACCCTCATCCTCATGCTCGCCACTAAATTCCGCCGTCGAAAAGTTATCCACCCCCCTGTGAATAAAAATGTGAATAGATTTTCACCTGTCTGTCACATAGTTGTAACACCTATAAAAGATAGTTAATTAGGCATAAAAGTATCCGCATCGCGCTTAAAAATATGAAAAAAATCCTCATTCTCACAGCCGGTTTCGGTGATGGCCATAATGCTGCCGCCCGCGCCCTGCGCGACGCCATTGAACTGGCCGACGAGGACGCGCGCGCCGAGACTGTCGACTTGTTTGCCGACAGCTACGGCGCTTTCAACACGCTCGCGCGCAAAACCTACCTCGGCATGGTCGCTTATGCGCCGAAATTGTGGGGACATTTTTACTCCATGCTCGAGAACCCGTTTGTCGAGAAACAACTCGGCAGCTTCACGCGCATGCAAAATACGCTGGAAAAAATCCTCGCTGAATCCCAGCCCGATGTCGTCGTTTCCACCTACCCGGTTTACGGCCACGTCGTCAAAAAAATTTACGCCAACCACCACGAACGGCCTTTCCGCTTCATCACTGTGGTCACGGATTCCATTACCATTAACTCCGCCTGGTTCCGCGCGCCGTCAGATTATTTTTGTGTGCCAAATGAAGCGACTGCCGACGTCCTGATTAAAAACGGCGTCGCGGAAAATCAAATCAAGGTCCTCGGGTTTCCGGTCAGCCCCACTTTTGCGACAAATACCAACGACCTGCCGCAGCCTGTCGGCGATGAACCACGGCGCGTCCTTTACGTCA
>DATJXK010000045.1:0-2152 GCA_035500235.1 Pseudomonadales bacterium
ACGGGCGTGGACAAGGATCAACGGCATGTCTTCGTTAATACGGCCGACCGCGAAGGAGTGGCGGTGCCATACGATTATCTGATTTTGGCGACGGGCCTGCGGCACAGCTATTTTGGTCATAATGAATTCGAAAAGTTTGCGCCGGGGCTGAAAAACTTGGCGGACGCGGTTGCCATTCGGAATAAACTTTTACATGCGTTTGAACAGGCCGAAGCCGAGGAAGATCCCAGCCGGCACCGGGATCTGTTGACCTTCGTGCTGGTGGGTGCCGGACCGACCGGCGTGGAAATGGCCAGCGCCATCGCCTTTCTCGTCCACAAGACGTTCAAATCGGAATTTCGTCGGATTGACCCAACGTCGGCACGAATTGTCCTGGTTGATCAGTCGCCGCGAGTGCTGGGTTCATTTTCCGAAGAGCTTTCCAAGGCGGCGAAGAACCGGCTCGAACATTTGGGTGTGGAGGTTCGGTTGGGCCATGGCGTGGACCGGATTGATGAAGAAGGCGTCATCGTGGCCGGCGAGCGCATCGCGAGCAAGACAGTGATCTGGACGGCGGGAGTGGCTCCGTCACCCGCCGGCAAATGGTTGGGTGTCGAGACCGATCGCGCCGGACGGGTGCGCATACAAAGAGACCTGACCGTGACCGATCATCCGGAGATTTTTGTGGTTGGCGACACCGCTTCACTCGATCAAGACGGCAAGCCATTGCCTGGCGTGGCGCAGGTGGCAATGCAACAGGGACGTTATGCGGGAAAGATGATTCGCGCTCGCATCAACGGTTCCTCAACGCCGCGACCTTTTCGCTATTTCGACAAAGGCAACCTGGCAGTCGTCGGCAAAGGTTTCGCAATTTTACAGAGCGGAAAGATTCAAATTAGCGGCTTCCCGGCCTGGCTTGCGTGGGCGGCGGTGCATCTCCAGTTTCTGGCCACCTCCAGCCTGCGAGTCAGTGTTTTCGTGCAATGGGTTTGGACCTATCTGACTGACCATCACGGCTCGCGGCTGATTGTGAATCATCGTGTTTCTGAACCGGCAAGTCCGAAACCAACGGAACACACAGAGCCCAAAGCCTTGCTGGCGATAAAATGATGGCCAAGGAGTTAAAGGGAACATGAATTCAACAGCAACGAGAAACCGACTTGTCGAGTTTGGCGAATCCATAAATCGCACAGA
This sequence comes from Pseudomonadales bacterium, assembly GCA_035500235.1. Classification (GTDB taxonomy): domain Bacteria; phylum Verrucomicrobiota; class Verrucomicrobiia; order Limisphaerales; family UBA11358; genus UBA11358. The sequence continues at coordinate 1,174 of DATJXK010000045.1, forward strand.
AAATTTTCTTTCGGCGCCTCAAGATTCAAGAAGGTCGTCTCTCAAGGGTTGTAGCACCGTGAATCTTTCCTTTCGAGAACGGAAAGCCGACGGCGAAAAATTCGCCATGCTTACAGCCTACGATTATCCCATGGCCCGTTTGCTGGATGAAAGCGGTGTGGATCTGGTGCTGGTGGGCGATTCGCTCGGCATGGTCGTGCTCGGCTATCCAGATACGACCAGCGTGACCATGGAGCACATGATTCATCATTGCCGGGCGGTTGTGCGCGGTGCGAAAAGTGCATTTGTAGTTGCTGACCTGCCGATTGGCAGCGTGGATACGCCGGAACTGGCGGTGCAAAACGCCATGCGGCTCTACGAAGCGGGCGCGCATGGCGTGAAATTGGAAGGCGGCGTGAGTCGTTGTCGCGAAATCGCCGCCATTGTCGAGGCAGGAATTCCCGTGATGGGTCACGTCGGCATGCTGCCACAGCAAGTCCGCGTTGAGGGAGGCTACAAGATCAAAGGCAAGACGCCCACTGAAGCACAGCAGCTTTACGCCGATGCGGTCGCGGTGGAAAAGGCGGGTGCTTTCGCTCTGGTGATGGAGTTGGTGCACCCAGAAGTGGCGCGCAAAATTACTGCGACGATGACCATTCCCACTATTGGCATTGGCTCAGGCCCGGATTGCGATGGCCAGGTGCTCGTCATTCACGATCTCGTCGGCCTGTTCCCGTGGTTCACCCCGAAATTCGCCACTCCGCGCGCGCATGTTGCGGGGGCCATTCGAGAGGCGGTGCAGACTTTCGTGCAGGATACGAAGGTAGCGGGCGGACTAACCATGGAGCAGAATATTCTCACCCAACCACCTGGTGCAAATCCAACACCAGTTTCATCTTCGGAGCCAAATCCCGCCACACCTCAAAAACGTCAAAGCTCCTTGTCAGTCGATGGGGCCGCGGCTCATGCCGCATCGGCGGCTTCATTTCTCAAATCAACG
>DATJXK010000046.1:0-11641 GCA_035500235.1 Pseudomonadales bacterium
CCCGCGCCTGCAAGGCCCATTGCGACGTAGATGCCCTGGAATTTGGTTTGAGAGACTCATCCGCACTGGCTGGCGCGGTAAAGCGGGCAAAATCAATTAACGCTGTACCAAATAATTTTTTTTCTGGTGGCATGGAAGAATTTTTACCAGTTGGCAATGGCATTTTGCGAGTCAGTGACCGCACGTTGCTTGAATTTTCTTCCAAATACCATTTCCGAAACAAGTTGGCGGTAAATTTTGACCCCGGAGCAAAGTGTCCGCTATTTGAAAACACTCTTTTGGGAAATTCACTCGACTTTGATGACATTGGCCTTTTGCAGCGCTGGTGCGGCCTTGGGTTAATCGGAAGGAACATTTCCCAAGTCATGCTTATTTTGAGCGGTACGGCAGGCGCGGGTAAAGGAACGTTTGTTCGTGTCCTGAAAGGGATCATTGGGGAAATGAATATCGGCAGTTTGCGAACCGACCAATTAAGTCAACGATTTGAAATTGGCCGATTGATTGACCGCACATTGCTTTATGGCGCGGATGTCCCCGCTAATTTCTTGAGCCACGAAAGCGCATCTGTGCTTAAAAGTTTAACCGGGGGCGATCCGATAACGGTTGAACTTAAAGGCAGCATGTCTGCGCCGTCATTGACCTGCGAATTCAATATCATTGTTACGAGCAATTCCCGGCTGATAGTTAAACTTGAAGGCGATGTTGAAGCATGGCAGCGCCGTTTAATTATCATCCAATACGAAAAGCCGAAGCCCGCAAATGTCATTCCCGACCTGGACAAAAGGATTTTACAAAATGAGGCATCCGGGGTTCTAAATTGGATGCTTGATGGGCTTTACGCACTCCGCACAGCCAAATGGCAAATTGCCCTTTCTCCGGTTCAAAAACAGCGAGTCAACGAACTCTTGCTAGAAAGTGATTCCGTAAAAGTATTTTTTGCTGAACGTTGCGTCGAGGACAGCAAAGCAGATGGATTGACCGTAACGGACGCTTACGCTGCCTATTCAGATTTTTGCACGGAAAGAGGATGGACAGAATTAACCAGAAATTTATTTGGGCGGGATTGCCAGGAAATTGTGCAACGCATTTTTCATGCTCCGATCCGGCATGATATTAAAAGCGCAGACGGGAAAAAGCAGCGTGGCTGGAAAAATATTCGATTGTTGGGCGCAAATGAAGAAAAGCCTTGCTGATACGATTATGAATTTATTTTTCATTTTACAGAGTGAGAAAAAAGCGTCCGAAGTGTCCGGACGGACATTTCGGACACCTTTTTCTGACTCTTATTCAATGGAACAAGACCCGGCTAACTGAAATTATGAAAGCCAAGCAAGCCGTTCCAATCATTGCCACTCTCGCTCCGGTCATTGCCGCAGCCGCGCCGCCGGTGTTAATCATCGGCGGACTTTCCTTCTTACTTTGGCTAGTATGCCGCGATAACAAAAGGATAACGGAAGGCGAACCGGAACTGGAAGCTCCACTCCATCCGGTATTGAAGATTCCCCCGGAATCTGCCGGAAAAACAATCGAAAAACCCCATATTCCGGCAATTTCCGCCGGAATCCCGGCTCCGCCGCCGCCGCTCCCCTCCGCTCTTCCGGCTGATTTCCTTCAGGTGGAATTGGAAGATTCCGCTCCGCTAATGGATTCGCTGGAGGCTGGAGAAGAGGCTTATGGCACCAAACGGGGACTATATAATGGTTATAAGAAAGTATGAAATACTTAAAAATTAAGGACAACAAAGGCTACTATTGGGACGGGGCCAAAGACCAAGAGCTGGATAAAATTAACAAGCAAGGCATCATTGTTTTATTAAAGGCCGCAGAGTCGGGCGACTTTGAAATGGACAAGTATGATCAAAAACTGTTGGGAAACAGGGCACACCAAATTATATACGAACATCTTTTCAATAAGTTTGAAGAGTTCTTGGGCGATAAAAAGCAATTCAAGCGGGAGGTTGAAGTTTTATACAAAGAGGCAATAGGCAAATACTCAGCGGAAATAATTGATGAGGAAGAGGAAAATGACGGAGAAAAAGGCTAATTTATCTGACTGTCTAAGCTTGCACAAAACTTGCACAGATTATCAGGCGATATTTTTGCTTTGCACAACTTTTGCACGCCCTGAAAACTTGCACAGAAATTGCACGGCATTTTGTGCTGATTGTTGCTGCTAAATGCAACAAATAGCTTGTAGGCAAAGGGTGGTTTTAATATGTCTATGGGCAATGAATGGCAACGAAACAACACTGACCGGCACGCACGAGAAAAGTGCAATCTTAGGTTCAACTCCTGATGCGTGCACCACTTTTTTAAAGCCGTAGTCACTAAATAGTCAGTGGACTGCGGGTTAGTGCCCAACGCACAATTTTTACGTACTTTTTTCCAAAGATGGTTTTATTTTGTTGGGTTCATTAATGAATCCATGCGCTTCGAAAGAATTGTTGATTGGTGCCTGGCGGTACGACGTACGGTGATGTGGTGGCGGAAGTAGCTCCGGCCACGTTAACGTAGGGGCCAGCGATATTTGTCGCACTTTGGAGTTGTGCGGTTCCGCCCGTTGCCGGGTCTGTCCATCTGACCTGGGTCTGGGCATTGGTCTCGACAATGGTGAGCGGGGCAAGCCCGGGGACCAAATCCATCATTTTAATGTTGTCAACATCCACGGTATTGTTGGCGTCGTAACCAAACGCCGTGGCAACATTTGGATTGCCCGGGATGCTGATTTGCACCTCCATCTTGTTTACCTGCGAAACGTATTGATTAAACATGCTTTGCGCTCCAGTAAGCCAGGTGGCAATTTGAAGGTTCGTCGCCCCATCAAATTCGTACGATTGCCAATTGGTCGAAAGCATAAACGATGAAGTCAGATCGAACACTTCCGTTCCGTTTGGAGTAAAAAACGAAACATCCACCTGGGCCGGCACATTGGTGATGCCGGGAATGGTTCCACCCACTTTGGCTGACAGATAAAGCCGGTAAGCCGCCGGTTGGGCGCAGGTAAGTGCATAAGGAAGCGGGCTTTCGTTCACACCCAAACCAAAGCCGGAATAACTGGCAGGAGGATTGCCATTCCAGGCTGACAGGTTCACCGTATATTCTAATGAAGCACCGCCGCTAATACCGCCAGTTGGGTTCATGGCCCAACTACCAGTGGCGTTGGGGGAGCCGTCCCGATCATTGAAACCATAGCTGCCACCATTGGGAAACGTGCTGTCGAAATTCGCCTGCCACATGGGCTTTTCCACCATGGGCGTCTGGGGAGTGGTGCTCGAATTTCCATAATACACGTTGAAAAAGTTCATGGTGTAGGTCGCAGAACCGCCATAGGTATCGCAAATCTCCCAACCCAGTTGTACGCTATTGAACGTCGGATTTTGCCAGAAATAGCCGCCTGGGCCGCCATTCCATTTGAGATTGTTTATCCAGTTTAAGATGTTGCAGAGGTTAAAATTTGTAGCCGTATCCATCATGTGGTTCTGGGGAAGGAAAGAAATGCAATAGGGACCACTACCTCCAGCGCCTTCGTAAACATTATACGTAATACCGTCAATGGTTGCGTTGGTAAAGGGGCTGCCTCCAATCGGAGCGGTGTTATTCCAATTCAACCAGATCATGACCTCATAAGTGGTGCCGTTGAGCCACAGGTCATAGGCAAAATCAAATTTGTTGGTCTCCGTATAGCTGGCGTTCCATGCTGCCACGAGCGGCGTGGAGCTATTCAGGACATCATTAAGCGAGTCATTTACGTTATAACTGGCATGGGGGTAAGACCCCACCCATTCCTGGCCCTTAAGGTTGGCGACAATTTGCCAATGGCTGTGAGAATCAGAGTAAAGGCATTGTTGCCAGTTGGTCGCAGCCCCCCAAACATCCTGCGTAACCAGCCAGGACGCGCCATCATCGCAGGTGCCAAATTGGTCGCAGGTTGTGCAGTTCCAAGCGAAGGTTTGAGAAGCCAATAGAGAGACGCCGATAAGGATCGATGCGAAAATGGCGATTGAATGGCGAAACAGATTAAGAATCAATAGGCTTTTAGTACGCATACACATGTGTAAATAAGGCGAAGACATCAATTGTCGTTATAAATTATTCTTGGGGCAGCTGTTGCTGCCCCGAGGCATGATTAATGTTTGATTTTGTACACTTCGGTAAAACGCTAATTGCCCTTCTAAGGGACCCACACCGTCCGGAAAAATTGTCGATTACTGCCTGACGGTACAACATACGGTGAAGCCTCAGTGGCAGAGGAGGCTCCAGTCACGTTTATATATGGCCCCGCGACATTGGTCGCGCTTTGGAGTTGCGCTGTGCCGCCCGTTGACGGGTCCGTCCATACCACCCGGGACTGGCCACCGGTTTGGATGATGGCGACCGGAGCAAGTCCTGGAACCAGCTCGACGACTTTGATGTTGTCAATATTCATGATGGCGTTTGTGCCATGACCAAACAGTGCGCCAACGTCCGGACTGCCCTGGGCGGAAAGCTGCAATTCTATCTTGTTAACATTTGTAACATTTTGGTCAAACATCGCCTGTGCCCCGGTCAGCCAGGTAGCAACTTGTAAATTCGTTGCCCCATCAAATACGAATGATTGCCAATTGGTCGAAAACGCAAAGGGTGCAGTTAGATCATATACCTCTGTGCCGTTGGGAATAAAAAATGAAAGATCAACCTGGCCTGGAACATTGGTAATACCCGCGCTGGTGCCACCAACTTTGGTTGACAAATATACGCGATAGGACGCTTTGCTGGAAGATGTGAGGGTGTAAGGCAGCGGGCTTTCATCCGCGCCCAGGCCAAAGCCCGAGTAACTGACCGGTGGACTGGCAATCCAGGATGAAAAGTCCACCGTATATCCGAACGAAGCACTGTCACCAACGCCGTTGGTGGAATTAATGGCCCAAGAGCCGGTTGCGTTGGGAGAACCATCACGATCGTTGAAGCCATAATCGCCGTCGTTGGGAAACGTAGTGTCAAAATCGGCCTGCCAAATCAGGCGTTCCACCGTCGGGATGGGAACAGCACTGCCGATTACTTGGTTCAATTGAATATTGTCCGCGATCAACTCTCCCGTATTGCTGAAGCCGAATGGCGGCGATACCAACTGGGCGCCCCCAACGTTTCCCACTAATCCGTTGATACTAAATTCAACGACAAAACTTGAGATCGAAGCAACGATATCCGCATTCGTCAAATCGCTGACCGGATACATAGCATCGGACGCATTGTTGAGTGAAGATAAAGGAACGGAGATGTGGACAAAATTGGATCCTGCGTAGCCTGCATCGCCAACAAAATCGAAAAGAATATTGCCGTCTCCGTCGATAAATTGAAGCTTAGATATGCTGACGTCGGTATTGGGCAGGTTTGTCTCCAATCCCTGAACCTGCAGATCTGCACTCAAGACAAATGAGGAGGCATTGGTAGGCGTAATGGTGCTAATAGGGGCGCTGAAACCAGTGGCGAGACCAACAACGGCGTAGGCATAAGTTATATCCGGATTCGTCCAGTCAGGATCTTCAGGTAACTGGCTGTAGTCAGGAGAAATATAATTGGCGGATGTGCCACCCACACCGATACCGGCCTGTACTCCTCCGCCGGAAAATCCGGTTGCCGAAGAGCCGGCGGACGTACCGGCGACACAATAACCATAGGCGAAACTGTAGTTGCCTTCGCCGGCATCGCCATCGAAATCCGTTTGTAGAATGACATTGGTGGTTTGGGCAGACGCAGAGAACAGCGTTCCGGCAATCGCTGCGGCAACGATGACTTGTTGGATGGTTTTCATGTTGGGTGAGTAGGAAGAGTTGATGGGTTGAAACGTTGGTGGTCGCACGGTTACTTTACCTCGCATCAAAACACGCTGTCACCCGTGCATTCGTTTAACGATGGGTTATACTTTAGTATGCTACAAAATCCCGTTCTTTAGACTATAATTGGCGTCAAAGCCGTATAATCGCGGATCCAAATTTTGCATATATCCGACAGACATAAAACCGGGTTTGCTCCGGGGAAGCCAAAAGGGCTGCTTCACGCCGCTTTCTTTTATGTTGCCGTGTTCTTTGCGCTCTCATCGCTCGCCAGCCGTGCCTCCGATACCGTGCCGCATGCGGAAGATAAAATACCGTGCCTGACGAATGTGTTGCAGATTCGGTTATTACCGCCGGCTGAGGCGCAAAAAGGATTGCCGGTAAAGTTGCATGGCGTGGTTACTTATTATGACGCACGGTCCAATGACTTGTTTGTGCAGGACACCACGGCCGGCGTCTATGTGGTTCTGAACTACGATGCGCGCGACAAAATCGCACCCGGGGAATCAGTGGAGATCACGGGTTTCACTGATGTCGGCGATTTCGCCCCGGTGGTCAAAGCGAGTACCGTGCGGATAACAGGTGAGGTGCCGTTGCCTATTCCAAATCGCGTAACGGTTAACGAGCTTTTTACCGGCAAAGAGGACAGCCAGTGGATTGAAGTCAGCGGAGTGGTGCGTTCAACGACCGTATTGTCGGACCGGAATTATTTCAACCTGGTAATGGGCGGGCAACGGCTGATGGTTTTAGTGGAAAACCTCGACCTGTCTAACGTCACCGAATTGGTCAGCAAATATATTGGCACCACGGTGCGCGTACGCGGCGTCTGCTACTCGCGTTATAACACACTTGGCCAATTCCGTTTGCCATGGGTCGCCGTGGCCAGCTTGAACGATGTGGCGATTGAAAGCTCCTCTCCGGATCAACCTGCCGTAGTCCCCATCGCCAAGCTCGCACGATTCAATTCGAGCGGCTACAACGGAAGCCGAATCAAAGTAACCGGGGTCGTTACCTTGGTGAAAGATGATGGCACGGTATTCATTCAGGACAACGGCACAGGCTTGTGCGTCTTGCTGGCACAACCAGCGACGCTCGCACCAGGAGACCATGTCATGGTTTCCGGATACACCGCTCTCGGTGATTATATTCCCATTTTAGAGGACGCCACCGTCGAAGTTTCAGGTCATGGCCACGCACCGACTCCCATCGCAGTAGATTTGGCGTCTTTGCTTGGGGCGCCTGAGAAATATGATTATGTCCTGGTCCGGCTGGAGGCGAACTTGATCAATCTCATTAGTGGTCCCTCCCAGCAGACATTAGTATTGGAGGCGTCGAACTCGATAGTGGCAGCGGACATCGCCAATGGACAGGGCAATGAAACCATCAAAACGTTGCGTGATGGCAGCCAGCTAGGTTTGACGGGAATCTTTATCGCACAAGCCCCATTGAAATGGACTCCCGGGTTTATTTTTTCGCGCGAAAGGCCCGGCTCCAATCCGTTTTATTTTCCTCCTGAATCGGTACAAATCATGTTGCGCGAGCCAAATGATGTTGTGGTGGTTCAGCAGCCGCCCTGGTGGACGCTGGCACGCCTTTTGTGGGTAGTAGGCGTTATGATGTTGTTTTTATTAATCGGTTTAGCATGGGTGGTGGCCCTTGACCGGCGAGTCCGCCGGCAGACTCAAATTATCGCGGAAAAGGTAAGGCGCGAGGGCGTGATTGAGGAGCGGGATCGAATTGCGAGGGAATTTCACGACACGCTGGAACAGGAGTTGGTTGCTATTACCATGCAGTTGGACGCATTAAAGGCCCAGTCCGCCGGGGCTTCACCCACCGAGCGACGGCATTTGGATTTAGCTCGCAACATGTCAAGAAGAAGCCTATCCGAGGCGAGGCGTTCTGTGTGGGCGTTACGGTCCCATTTACTGGAAAATTGCAGCCTGGAAACTGCTTTGAAAGAGGTCGCTGATCCGCTGTTTCAGGAAACGGGTATCGAACTGAGCATTACTCAAACCGGAACTCCGCGGAAACTGCCAGCGTTGACCGAACATAACTTGCTTCGCGTGGGGCAGGAGGGCTTGTCTAATGCCTTCAAGCATTCGAACGCCAAAAAGATCATTGTGAACATTGCCTATGAGCCGAATCTGGTGCGATTGAGCGTCAGCGACGACGGCATAGGGTTCGATGTTAAAGCAGCCGACCTGGCCCGGCGCGGCCATTTTGGGTTGCTCGATATGCGTGAGCGCGCCGAAAAAATCAGCGGCACATTTTCCATTACGAGCCAGCGTGGCGGCGGTACTAATCTGGTCATTAGCGTGGTGACCGTCCCCGGTGACTTTCTGGAGCAAAAACATACAACTAATGGCACGTCCTCGAATGCCGTCAACGGCGATCATGACGGAGCCTGAACTTATCGCATATGAACAAAAAAATTCGCATCATGGTCGTTGACGATCATTTCGTAGTCCGCATTGGCTTAGCCGAATCAATTAATCTTGAGGCTGATATGTCCGTGGACCTCGAAGCCTCCACCGGCCAGCAGGCTATTACCCGTTTCCGTAACGAAAGACCTGACATCGTATTAATGGATGTAAAATTGCCTGATATCAGTGGCATTGAAGCAACCGATGTGATTTGCAACGAGTTTCCCGATGCTTCAATTATCATGCTTTCCACCCACAATAATGAAGAGGACATTTATCGCTCTATCCAGGCCGGGGCCAAGACTTATGTGCTCAAGGCAGCACCGCGCGAGGAATTGGTTGAAACCATCCGCGCCATCCACAAAGGGGAGCGACGCATAGCGCCAGCAATCGGAGCGCGCCTGGCCGAACGTGCCCGCCATATCGAGTTAACCTCACGCGAATTGGACGTGCTTAAGCTGGTTGCCGACGGCAAGAGCAATAAGGAAATTGGCAGCAAATTAGATCTGGCCGAAATCACCGTTAAAATCCATGTCGGCAGGATTTTAGAAAAATTGAACGCCAACGACCGCACGCAAGCTGCCATGACGGCACTTAAGCGCGGTATTTTAACCATGGAATGAAACGATGGATTCTTCCAACTGCAGCTAATCTGACTGCGTTACCGACCACATTCCCGCGGGGGCGGTTAAGGTCCCGCTGCCAATGGTTTCTTCGACTTTCAACGCTGAAACATGGCCATCGTGGAAGAGATAGTTAAAGCGCATATTTTGGAGTTTATATACGAGTGCGCCTTGATTTTGGCCTACGCTAAAGCTGTTAGGGTTCTGCGGTACTATCGGATAGCACAATTGGTAGGGATCGCTATTACCGCCGGTGGTGCCGGTGGAAGCTTCAGGTGCGATGCAAGCGCAGGTCCATTGGTTGCCCGCAGCTTGTTGGCCGTGGGTATTCTCGCACAACTCGATCGTCGCTGAGGGATGCTTGACCACAGAGACTTTGTAGCCCGGAGCATTAAAATTTGGTTTCGTGGCGCTATTATCCAGCCAATAAATGCCTATTCCCTCTTTGCCCGGCTGGGTCAAGTCAACCAAACCGTTTTGAGGACTGCGCTGTAAATCACCCGTCGCTCCCCAAGACGAACCACACGCAATCATTGCATAAGACCTGAGCGCGAGCAGATTCTGATCACTGCCACCCAGATAGGCCACTTTGGGAAAGGTATCAGCGGGACAAACGAGAACCTTGGACGTCTCTTCGGGAAGCAAAGCGCCGTATCCCATGTCAGCGGTAGAAGCGCTGGCGCCCGTATACTGGTTAAGCCAGGAGTCCCAGCTAATCTGGCTGCTGCTGCTCGCCCACCCGGCCGGAGGGTACGTTTGGTTATTATCGTCGCAGAACTGGGGAAAAGCCAAACCAAGCTGGCGCAATCCTGAGGCGCACTGTGTTCTCAAGGCTTGCGATTTTGACCTGGTCAATACCGGCAGCAGTATTGCGGACAAAATGGCAATAATAGCAATAACGACGAGCAGTTCTATCAATGTGAAACCAAATCGGCATTGACCGTGATGTTTAGTTTGGTGGGAAATGAGTCTCATAATATGAATGAGGTGGCATTCCATTATTGATCCACCAGAGTGACGTGCATATCTTTGCTCAAGACATATTTCTTACCCGGCGGTGGCGGGGGAATCTGAACACCAGCGTGCGCCACAAAATCATCCCAACTGGTTGGGCGCCGACGATTGCGAAACATCCAGAACTTCGCTGCACGGTTTAATTCCGCCATATTCGGCTGCCCATCCGCCTGAGCAACTGACCCGACTGGTGGAGCCGGTTGAGTCGATGAATTACCATTGGTGGCCTCAGCCATCTGGTTGGTCTGAACAGACGGTTGGGACTCGATCACATCGCTTGATTTGCGCGAACAGCCGCCAGTAAACAAAGCAGCGGCAAGCACGATGCAACCGCTGACAAAGAACGCATGGGTAACGATAACAGTTTCCTTATGCCTCAACAGGCGGTGCATGGGGTGGTATATCATTTATGCGAATAGCCTTACTTTGCAGCTGCTCCTGCCGCCGGGAGTGATGGCAGATGTTCGCTAATCGCCAGTGTGAATCCCGGTTTGATTTGTTTGACCACCGGCAAATAAAGTGGGTCCTGGTAATGGCGGTAAACGTACTGGTACGCATCGCTTCCCGGGAGTGCAAGCAAGCTTGAGATATCGTTGGTACCGAAAGGCTTCAGCCCGGCGTCATACGCTTTCTTCAGCGCTGCATTCTGATATGAGTATAGGTCCATACCATGATGCCACATCACTTCGGCGACAGTCGTGAGCACGGAGGCCGCGGCCATTTGCTCTTCGATTTTCGTATCAGCACCCCAGATCACGCCGTCCCGTAGACAGGCTGGGGTGAAGCAATCCATGAATCCGCCCGTGACTTTGTCCTTGATCCCATCCGGGCCATAAAGTGCCAAGTTTTCCAGCATTTGGTCGTTGAGCGTTACCCCTGAAATAAAAATGCCATAAAGACAAACCATGCCCCAACGCCCATGGTTAGTGTACATGAATGTGGATTTCTTGAGATGCTCAGCCATTGGCTGAATGAGATCGTGCTCGATATGAGCGCGATCTCCAGCGGTGAGTGATGAGGAGTTATAGATGAGATCATACCCGTGGCATGCTTTGGCCAGGAATAAGCCGTCATCACCACCGTCAAACCCGTAAGCCTGGAAATGATCGTAGCCATTTGGATCGGGGACACTGCTGCCTTTGCGATAGCCGTAGGCATCGGCCAGCGCCAGGAGGATCTGTTTGGCAAAGGCAGCGTATTTTTCATCGCCTGTGAGCGCGTAGAGCATACCCAGGTTGGAGACATCTTCCGTACAATGCTGCAGTGCACCGTTGAAATCCCATTCCCAATTCCACTTGCCGGATGCGTCCTGATATCCGCGCTTGAAGCTGGGATAATTCCAACTACCATCCGCTGCTAATTCATGTGCGGGTACGTTGAGCGGTTGCGCGATACGCTTGTCGCCCCAATCTCTTAACTCATTAAAGGCGGTTTTCAAAGCCGGATCAGTGCTAAATGAAGCCTTGTAAGCGGTCACATCATCGCTGTCCCAGAGCGTACAAGGATGCCCAGATACTACCCGGGGCGAGCTCGCAGGGGTTTGCGCAGGCAAGGAATCTGCCATGTAGAGGCCGAAAAAGAGTAAAAAAAACCGAAATAGATGTGTCAGCAGGTTTGCCGGCTTAATAATGAATGAAAGCGGAGCGTCTACGCTTGAATCGGTTGTGAACATACATTCACTTTACAGAATCAAGGATGGAGCCGTCACGGATGCATTCGTTTAACCCAGAGACATACTTTCGTATACTGCATAAGTTCATAATTAATAT
>DATJXK010000047.1:0-17873 GCA_035500235.1 Pseudomonadales bacterium
CCGGACGTCCAGCTTACCGGCCTGCGCCAGCCGGTTCTCAATACGCCAATCCAATACGAAAGCCAAAGCTCGGCTGGTTTTTACGAACACTATTATGCCGGCACGAATACGATCTTCGGCGCGACCAATAACACTCCGCCGAATTTTGAAGCCGGCCGCATGGACACGTTCCAGCAATTGCTGCTGCCGGAAACATTCTTTGGCTGGCTCAACGTGACGCCGCGCGTCGGCGGGCGCGTGACCTGGTACAGCCCGGAATCCGGCCCCGGCGGGACCAATGCCTCAACCACGCGCTATGTGCTTAATACCGGCGCGGATGCTTCGTTCACGCTTTCGCAACTTTGGCCGAATACCAAAGATTCGGTGTTCGATATCAACGGGCTCCGGCACATCATTGTGCCGTCGGTCACCTATGCGTTTGTTCCCCAGCCAAACGTGCAGGCGCCGGATCTGCCGCAGTTCGATACGCTGTACCCCAGCCTCCTGATCCTTCCGGTAGAATTTCCTGATTACAATGACATTGACGCCATCGAGAGCGAAAATGTGGTTCGTTTTGGCATTCGCAATACCCTGCAAACGATGCGGGACGGCAAGTTGGACGACCTCCTCAACTGGAGCCTGATGCTGGATTGGAACCTCAATCCCAACGGCCAGACCAACTCGGTTTTCCTGCAACCACAACAAACGTTTAGCGATCTTTATTCCGACCTGGCATTTAAGCCGCGTTCATGGCTGACCTTCCAATCACAGATACGCTACGACGTCAATGACGGCCATGTGAACCTCGCCTTCCATCAAATCTCCTTTTCCCCCAACGACCGCTGGAGCCTGGGCATCGGCAATTGGTACTTGCGTGACGGATTTGTGGACAGCGGTGACGACGTCATCTCCGGTTCCTTTTTCTACCGGATTAACGACAACTGGGGATTCCGCACCTCGCAGTATTACAACGCTGAAACCGGCCGTCTCCAGGCACAAATGTATAGCCTTTACCGCGACATGCGCAGTTGGACGGCGGCGCTGACCATGCGGGTGATTAATAACGGCGGCGGCCAGCCGCTGGATCTGGGAGTCGCCTTTAGCGTTTCTCTCAAGGCCATGCCGCATTTCCACGTGGGCGGCGATACCGTGCGCCCCTATGAATTGCTCGGGCAATAAAGGCAAAACTTGATTGCCAGAAAAAATATCTCCGGATAATTTCCCCGCCATGTTCGCCTCATTGTTGGATATCCTGAACGGCGGGCTTCTCGACTCGCTGCTTCCGTTGGCCGTTACGATCTTCCAGCTTTGGATGTTCATTCATGCCCTTCGCAACCGCGAATGGCTCTGGGCGATATTCATTTTGGTCGGCTGCGGTCTCACCGCGTTCTGGTATTATTTTGCCGTTTATCGCACGTCCGGCTCCAGCGTCAGCGGGTTCGAGCTTCCCGGCGCCTTTAACCGCAAGCGCATCCGCGAACTCCAGGCGCAAATCCATCATATTGATAACGCCTCCCATCATTTCCAGCTCGGCGACTTGTATTTTCAGCAAGGCAAGCTGGAGCAAGCGGAGAAATGTTATCGCGCCGCCCTCGAACGCGAGCCTAAGGACATCGATGTCCGCGCCCACCTTGGCCAATGCCTCGTCCGCCTGAAACGCCCGGCCGAAGCGCGGCCGTTGCTCGAAGGTGTCATGCATGAAAAACCGGAGCACGATTACGGGTACACGATGATGGCCCTCGCGGAAGCGCTCATGGCGCTGGGCGAAAAGGACAACGCCATCCTTTACTGGCAGCACGTTACACAAAACCATTCTTACCCGCGTGCCAAAGTGCAACTGGCCGAACTGTACATCGAGAAAAACCAATTGGACAATGCGCGTACCCAGCTTAAAGACGTTTTAACCGACGACGCCTATGCGCCACCGTTCCAACGCAGGCGCGACCGCGTATGGATTAACCGGGCAAAAACCTTAATTCGGAAGATATAGAACTTCCCAATCTTCATTGAAGGAGTCGATGCGTTGCGGCGTCTGATGCTCCAATGTGGCGGCTTATGGTAGGGCGGCGCTGCGGCGCCGCCGTCCGTCAAATTAACCAATCGGCAGGCGCAATGTAGATTCCAGCGGTTGCACATCAGGCAATTCCTTCGCCGCAGTCGCGCCTCCCAAATCCACCAGCCGTTCCCCGGCAGGGCGAACACGTAATTGAAAACTGGCCGCCGCTTCGTTGAACGCAGAATTGGCGCGGTCCAGTCCCATGCGGATTTTCTCGAAATGTTCCGTGAACTTGACGACGCGCGCATAAAATTCCCGGGCCGCTTCGGCAATTTTCTGGGCGTTTTCCGTCTGCGCATGCTGCTGCCAGCTCACGCTCACGGAACGCAGCAACGCGATTAATGACGCCGGCGTTGCCAATAGGATTCCTTTTTCCGCCGCCCAAACGATTAGATCGCGGTCGCCTTCGAGCGCCGCGCTGAAAAGAGATTCCGCAGGCAAAAACAAAACGACATGGTCTAGAGCTTTCGGAAACTGGCTCGGATAATCCCGGTCGGCCAGAGCTTTGATGGTGGCTTTGAGCTTGGCTGCGTGCGCCGCCAGGGATTCGCTGCGCGTTAGTGGGTCGGCGGATTCCAATGCGTTGAGAAAATCAAAATCAGGCACTTTGGCATCCACGATAATAATACGGTCGCCGGGCAAATGGACGACAAGGTCCGGCCGGTTGTCTCCCGATTGAGTTTGCTCGGTGAAATCGCAATGCGCGCTCATGCCCGCTGCTTCCACGACGCGCCGCAATGTTTCTTCACCCCAGCGTCCCCGCGCCTGGTTGGAACGCAGCACCATGCGAAATTGTTGCGTTTCCTGGGCGAGCGACTGGCTCTGTTGCGAAAGTAATTCCAATTGTTTTTTGACTTCACCCAGCGTCGAAGATTGCGTGGTCTCACTTTGCTGGAGGCGGGTTTGATAAACTTCAAGCTGTTGTTTGAGGGGTTCAACCAGCGTTTTAATGGCTTCCTGCCGCTGCGCCAAGTCACCTTTGGCCGATTCTTGCATCTTCCCAAACGTCTGCTCCGCCAGGCGCAAGAACTCCGGCGCGCTTTGCTTCAAGGCATCCGCGCTCAGGGCCTTGAATGCATCGCGCAAATCAGCCAGGGCTTTTTCCTGCAAAACTTTTTGCTCGGCCAGTAACTTTTCCGCCGCGCTTTGCTTTGCTTCCGCCGCGGCCCGCGCGTTGCCGGCTTCCATCAATTGCCCGCGCGATTTTTCCAGTTCCGCTTCGCGTTGCGCCAGTTGCTGGCGCAATTCATTTTCCAGCCGGGCATCAGAACTTTTACCGGCCCACTTCAGCCAGCCGCAAAAAAATCCCGCCGCACCGCCCGCGATGACGGCGATAAGAAGTTCAAGTCCCAATGGCATGCTCAAAAATGCGCAACCACTTCAATCTCCACATTCGCGCCTTTGGGCAGCGCCGCCACCTGGACGGTCGAGCGCGCCGGGAAGTTTTCCGTAAAATATTTTCCGTAGATTTCGTTCATGCCCGGAAAATCCACCGACAAATTGGTCAAAAAGACGGTGCTTTTAACCACGTTGGCAAACGTCAATTTTTGGTCATCCAGGATCGCCTTCACGTTTTGCAGGACGCGTTCCGTTTGCACACGGATGTCCCCGTGGACGAGGCATCCGTCCTTATCAATGGGGATCTGCCCCGCGCAAAATAGAAAATCGCCAATGCGCACGGCATGGCTGTAAGGGCCGACCGCGGCCGGTGATTGTGCTGGTTTAATAATTTGTTTCGTAGCCATAGTAAAAAGCAAATTGAACCCGATAAGGGCACGCTGGCAAGATTAAATGCCGGAGAAATTAATTTTGCAGGCGGAGGATGTTGCCACAGGGCGTGCCACCCAGGCTGTTGATGGCGCCGGCAACGAGAATTTTCCCATCTGGCTGGACGATAATGCCCCAAATGCAGTTGCCGGTAAGATCGCTTATTTGAAAACTTTTATCCGGGCTGCCATCAGGATTCAAGCGGGTCATGATTGGACTTACCTCCTTGTTGGTCTCGTTATAGCCGCCGATAAGAATTTTCCCGTCCGGCTGAAGCGCCATGCTCCAGAACGCGTCGCCGGGCTGGCCGGTAAAATGGAAGCCGGGGTCCGTGCTGCCGTCGGCATTTAACCGCGTGATGTAGGGCGAGGCTGTGTTGTTGATAGACATGGAAAATCCGCAGGCCAAAACTTTGCCGTCTTTTTGGAGGAGCACTTGCCGGATGTTTTTATCGGCGTAGGCCGCATCATTAAATGTGGCGTCTACACTACCGTCTGATGACAGTCGGACGAGATGAGTTTGGCTGGAATTGCCGAAATTATTAAAAATCCCGGCGGCCAGAATTTTCCCATCCGGCAGCGCGGCGATAGACAAAACCACTGCCGAGCCGGCTGTGCTGGTATTAAACGAATCATCGATTTGATCATTGGCATTCAACCGCACCAGGCCGTGATGTTCCTTGGTCGCCACTTTGGTAAAACTCCCGCCCACCAGGGTTCCGCCATCCGGTTGGATAGTGATAGCGCGCACGTCCGAATTATAAGCGCTCTCACCATGAAACCGCCCATCACGGCTGCCATCCGGTTCCAGACGGATGAATTTCCGGGCCGGATGTTTCGCCCACAATCCCTGTCCGCCAATTAGGATTTGCCCGTCAGGCTGTAGCGCGATCGCATATACATTGCCCGGCACATGCGGCGTAAAAGTCGTGTCCACCGAACCATCGGGAGTGAGGCGAACAATTTTTTCAGCGGCCACACCGTTGAAATTGGTGAACAATCCCGCAATTAAAATTTTCCCGTCCTGCTGCAAAGCCATGCAACGGATCGTATTGTCCGTGCCGGTCCCGGCATTGAAATTGGTGTCCACTAAAACGGTTGTAGTCACCTGGGGTTCCGGGTTGCCGGAAACAACGTTTGCGATGTTGAAAATTTTGGAGAAATGAATCACAGCCACAGCCAGGGCGGCAATGAGAAAAAGCGCCACCACACCGGCGAATGCCAGGGCAATCAGCTTTGAACTGGTCTGGCCAACCGGCGCCTGTTCCAACTGAGATGGAATTTTAATTTGTTCCGCAGGCACAGGAGGCGGCGCGGTTTGAGCCGCCGCCGATTCAAGCACCGGCGGCACGTTCTCGTCCTCATCATCCGCATGGGAGATTCTCTGTATGGGTTTGCCTTCCAGCATTTGCAGCACGTCTTCCACACTCTGCGGGCGGTCCGCCGGATTCTTGGCGAGACATGCGGCAACCGTTTCCTCCCAAACCACCGGCAACGGATCGCTTTGGAAGGACAACTCAGCCAGGCGCTGCGCCATGCGCGGCGCTTTGAGGCTGCAAATCTGTGCGATGACCTCGCCCTTGTAAAATGGCGGCGTGCCGGTCAGCAGGTCAAAAATAGTCGCGCCCAGCGAATAAATATCATCCAGTTTAGACGGCGGTTCGCCCATAACCTGTTGCGGGCTTAAGAAACCAATACCGCCGTAGCCGCTTTTGATAATACCCCGTTTGGAGCATTCCGTCCGGATGAGCGCAGCAAAACCAAAATCGGAAACCTTGATTCCTTCACGCGTGCTGGTCAGCAGGTTGGACGGTTTCAAATCGCCGTGGACCATGCCAAATTCATTATGCGCATAAGCGAGCGCATCACATGCCTCGCGGATCCATGGTCCGATTTCCTCCGGGCTATGGCATTGCCCCAGCTTATCCACCTTCATCGTCGCCAGCGACCAGCCGTCCATAAATTCCATGGCGATTGCCGCGGTATTATTGTCCGTCACCAGTTCATAAACCGAAACAATATGCGGATGTTTGAGCAGGCCGTTACGGCGGACGTCCTGTCGAATGTGTTCCAGCAGGTTTTCGTCCTGCAAAAACGCCTTGGGCAGGACCTTCAAGGCCACGTCCTTTTCACCCTTCACATCGCGCGCGAGCCAGAGTTCAGAAAATTCGCCGCGCCCGACGAGGCGTTTGAGAAGATAACGCGCGCCGCCCACGCGTGAGCCGGGTGCCGTGCCAAAATTGCCGCCGGAGGCGGAAGCCGGTATAGCCATGACAGTACCGGAAGCCTGCGCAATATCATGACACCCGGGACGTTATGAAAATGCGCCCGGACGCTCCTCAAAACAAGCTTCAAGTTACTTGTTATCAGACGCGCTTTTAGGCAATTTCCCTCCATGAAAATTCACCCCCTCTCAGACAGGAGAATTATGAAAGCACTTCTTCTTACCCTTGCTTTGATTGCCCCTGCCCTTTGGGCCCGGGATTGTTTCGTTTATTTTGGGACCTATACCGATGGTTCGAGCAAAGGCATTTACGTTTCACGGCTGGACATGGAGACAGGGAAACTTTCCACGCCGGAATTAGCGGCTGCCATCGCGAGTCCCAACTACCTGGCCGTCTCGCCTGATGGCCGCTTCCTGTATGCTTCCATCCAGGTAGGGAAGAGCACGAACGGCATGGTGGCCGCTTTCACCAGGGATGGCCATACCGGCAGCTTGAAATTGCTCGATGAGAAACCTGCCGGCGATGTCGAACCTTGTTATGTCGGGCTGGATGCCGCAGGCCAAAACGTATTCATCGCGAACTATCCTGGCGGAAGCGTAAAATCGTTTCACCTCCATCCCGACGGCACGCTGGCCGACGGCACCTTCATCCAGCATACCGGCAAAAGCATAAATCCCAGCCGCCAAACCGCTCCTCACGCACATTGCTTCGTCGGCGCGCCCGCGGGAGAATTCGCCCTCGCCTGTGATTTGGGCATAGATAAAGTCATGATTTACAAGGTGAACGCGGAAAACGCCGCGCTTACGCCCAATAAACCGCCCTTTGCTCCTCTGCCGCCCGGCTCCGGCCCGCGCCATTTGGCGTTCAGCCCGGATGGTAAAACGGTCTGTGTCATCTCCGAAATGGCCGGCACGGTGACCGTCTATGATTGGGATGGCGTCAGGGGAACACTTCACCCGCGCCAAGTGGTCGCGCTCCTTCCGCCGGGGTTGCATCAGGATTCGTTCACGGCAGCGGAGATTGCTTATCGTCCGGACGGCCAGTTTGTTTATGCCACCGTGCGCGGGCCTCATGCGCCCGGCGCCAACACTATTTCCGTCCTCGCCGTGGATGCGAAGACCGGCAACCTTTCGCTCGTCCAAAATATTCCCTGCGAAGGCGATTTCCCGCGCGGCATGGGCATTGATCCTTCCGGCCACTGGCTGATCATCGGCAACCAAAAATCCGGCACGGTCACCGCCTTCGGAATTGATGATACCACGGGCAAGCTCACCTACACCGGACAATCGTTCGATGTCGGCTCAGCTGTGGATGTGAAATTCGCTCCGGCTGAGTAAACGATTAAGGCCGTACGATGTAGATGATCATGGTAGGGCTGCGCTCCTGCGCAGCCGTCTCTCTGGCGGCTTTGTTCCTTTGCGTCTTTGCGTTAAAATTTTTTAGAAAACCTCTCCGCGTATTTCCCCAGCATATCCGCCTCCAAATTGACCGCCTCTCCCGCCTTTCGTCCCCGCAAATTCGTCACCTCAAACGTATGCGGAATAATCCAGACGCGAAAACTTTTCTTGCTCACGCCCGCAACGGTCAAACTGATCCCATCAATCGCTATCGAGCCTTTTTCAATAATGTAACGCATCACATTTTCCGGAGCAGTGATATCCAGCACATGGTCCGCACCAGATTTCTCCCAGCGCGCAATCGTGCCCGTGCCGTCAATGTGCCCCGTCACGAAATGCCCGCCGAATTCATCGCCCGCGCGCATCGGCCGTTCCAGGTTGACGAGTGAACCGGTCTTTAAAGATTGAAAATTCGTCCGCTGCCACGTCTCGTTTAGTAAATCAAACCGAACCAATTTGAACTTTCCGCTCGCGGAAATTTTCGTTGCCGTTAGACAGCAGCCGTTGACCGCCAGGCTGCCGCCGATTTTCAGCCCGCGCACACTCTTCCCCGCGCGAACGGTCAGCGCAATTCCTTTGGTTTGTCGCTCAATTTTCTCGACCTTCCCGGTTTCTTGAATAATGCCAGTGAACATTTTGTTTAAAATTCGCAATTAATTTTTGAATAAACGCAGGACAAACGTCTCCCTCGCCCCCATCGGGGGAGAGGGCGGGGTGAGGGGGCACCCATTACTGTCGCGTTATTATCCTCACTGCATTTTAACATAGGATATAGTTTCAGATTTTATCAGCCCCAACCAGCGCCGTCATCGCCAAATCATCACCCGCCTTTTGCCATTCCACGTCACGCAGGCGTAGGGCATCAGACAATTTAGTGACGCCATTTCCGGCCACACCTTTGCGCGAATCGCTTCCACCCAAAATCTTTGGCGCGTAAAAGAATGCCACGCGCTGCGCCAGGCCATTGAGCAGGAATGACCCGTTGGTTTCCCCGCCGCCTTCCACCAGCAGGCTCGTCACGTTCTCTTTCCCCAGTTTCTTCAGCAGCCAGTGCAAATCCAATAGTGGGACAGGCATCTTGCCTGTCAACGGCGCTACCAGCACATTTGTCCGTTTAGCCAGCGCAGCCACACGATTCTTCGGCGCATTCCTGGAAACCACAATCGTCGTCAAATGCGCCAGCTCATCGCTCACCACCCTGGCCTTCAATGGTGTTCGCGCCATCGAATCCAAAACGATTCGCCGCAATTGCTTCTGCACTTTCGTTCTTTTAGTCGGACGAAACGTCAGCGAAGGATCATCCGCCAGGATCGTATTCACGCCAACAAGGATCGCATCCGCTCCCTCGCGCAATTTCATTCCCATTGCACGTGACTGTTTGCCGGTAATCCACTTGGACTCACCGCTCGCCGTGGCGATTTTTCCATCCAGCGTCATCGCCGCTTTCACAGTCACAAACGGCGTGCTGTGTACAATCCAATGATTAAATGCCTCGTTCAGCCGCGTACATTCATCTGCCAAAATTCCATGCGCCACCTCAATTCCCGCCCGCCGTAGTATCTTAAAAGCCCGACCCACATGCTGCGGGTTTGGGTCCGTCGCGCCGATGACCACCCGCCTTATCCCGGCGGCCATGATAGCCTCCGTGCAGGGCGGTGTGCGCCCGTGTGTTGAGCACGGTTCCAGCGTAACGTACAGCGTCGCTCCGCACGCACTGTGGCCGCGTTTTTGCGCATCCAGCAGCGCCTCAATCTCCGCATGCGGCAGCCCGGCGCGATGATGCCAGCCGCGCCCGATGACGCGCCCGCCCCGCACCAGCACCGCGCCTACCATCGGGTTGGGCGACGTTGCGCCGTAGCCGCGCTGCGCCAGCTTCAACGCCAGCCGCATGAAATAAAGGTCGCCTGTCACGCGTGAAATAATCCGCCGTTCGAGACATGCCTGCAAAGGTTTTTTTGCGGGAAGGCGAGGAAAGCGCCTCTGTAAAACCACCCCAAAACTTGACGTTTTCACTCCGAAGGCATAACTTTTCCCTTATCGGGGAGCCAAACCCAACCCCTCTTAAAAGGGCTGGGCGCTGAGAGTTCGCCGCGAAAGCGTCGAAGACCCGTTGACTTGAACCGGATAATGCCGGCGCAAGGAACATCCTCTCCGGCTCTTCGTCGAAATTATGATCGCATCAAAAAATTCATTCGAGCCGCATAGCAGCGACCAGTTGCCCAATTCAAAAAAGATTTACGTTGCCGGCCAAATCCATGCCGACATCCGCGTGCCCATGCGCGAAGTGTCCCTCGCGCCCACCAAAGGCTTCGATGGCCGCACCGAGGCCAACGAACCGGTGCGCGTCTATGACACCAGCGGTCCCTGGGGCGATCCCAATTTCACCGGCAGCGTCACCCAGGGCCTGCCGCAATTGCGCCGGGACTGGATTTTGCAACGCGGCGACGTCGAGGAATATGAAGGCCGCGCCGTCAAACCGCAGGACAACGGCTATGCAAAAGTCATCCGTCGCCCCGTTCCCGTGGATTCAACGGCTTTGCCATTGGAATTCACCGGCGAAAAACGCAAGCCCCTCCGCGCGAAAGGCAAACCGGTCACCCAATTGGCGTACGCCCGCGCGGGCATCATTACGCCCGAAATGGAATTCATCGCCATCCGCGAAAACCTGCGCGTCGCCCAAATTGCCGATCTCGCGAAAGACATCTCTCGCAATGATTTAAACAAACAGCACGCCGGTTCCTCCCAATCAGCCAATTTCGCCCCGGGCATTTTTGGCCGGTTCCCGCAACGCATCCCTAAAGAAATCACGCCCGAATTCGTTCGCTCCGAAGTCGCCGCCGGCCGCGCCATCATTCCGTCCAATATCAATCACCCCGAATCCGAGCCCATGATTATCGGCCGGAATTTCCTCGTCAAAATCAACGCTAACATCGGCAACAGCGCCGTGGCGTCCAGCATCGAGGAGGAAGTGGAAAAGATGCGCTGGGCCACCAAATGGGGCGCGGACACCGTCATGGATCTTTCCACCGGCAAAAACATCCACGCCACGCGCGAATGGATTTTGCGCAACTCCCCCGTCCCCATCGGCACCGTGCCCATTTACCAGGCGCTGGAAAAAGTCGGCGGCAAAGCCGAGGAACTGACCTGGGACATTTTCCGCGACACGCTCATCGAGCAGGCCGAACAAGGCGTGGATTATTTCACCATCCATGCCGGCGTTTTGCTGCGGTTCGTTCCCCTCACCGCCCGCCGCATGACTGGCATCGTCTCCCGCGGCGGCAGCATCATGGCCAAATGGTGCCTCGCCCATCATAAAGAAAATTTCCTCTACACCCACTGGGATGACATCTGCGAAATCATGGCCGCCTACGACGTTTCCTTTTCTATCGGCGACGGCCTCCGCCCGGGCTCCATTGCTGATGCCAACGACGAAGCCCAATTCGGCGAACTGAAAGCGCAAGGCGAACTCACCGAACGCGCCTGGAAATTTGGCGTTCAAGTGATGAACGAAGGCCCCGGCCACGTTCCCATGCACATGATTGAGGAAAATATGGCCAAACAACTCGAATGGTGCCACGAAGCGCCCTTCTACACCCTCGGGCCCCTCACTACCGACATCGCGCCCGGTTACGACCACATGACCAGCGCCATCGGTGCCGCCATGATTGGCTGGTACGGCTGCGCGATGCTCTGCTACGTCACGCCCAAGGAACACCTCGGTTTGCCGAATAAAAAAGACGTCAAAGACGGCGTCATCGCCTATAAAATCGCCGCCCACGCTGCTGACCTGGCCAAAGGCCATCCCGGCGCCCAATATCGCGACAATGCCCTCTCCAAGGCCCGCTTTGAATTCCGCTGGGAAGACCAGTTCAATCTCTCGCTCGACCCCGAAACCGCCCGCGAATTTCACGATGAAACCCTGCCGCAGGAAGGCGCCAAGTCCGCGCACTTCTGCTCCATGTGCGGCCCGCACTTCTGCTCCATGAAGATTACCGAAGACGTCCGCAAATTCGCCGCTGAGCAAGGCCTAAGCGAAGAAGAAGCCCTCAAAAAAGGCATGGAAGCTAAATCGAAGGAGTTCGTGGAAAAAGGCGCCGAGGTTTATACCAAAGCTTAATTTTAGCAGCTGGAAAAAAGCAGCCCGGCTCAATTGAGCTTTACGCGGCCGCGTTCTGATTCCAACTGCCGCCGCATCATCTCGATCTTCATCTTCAACAGCTCGCGGTTTTCTTCCGTCCGCTGTGTGAGTTCTTTTTGCAGTTCCTGGATGCGGTCCTGGTAGGCGCGCAAACGTTCCTGCATGGGCGCCTGTAATTGGTCAAGCCGGTGCACCAGCTCGGAGATTTCCTGCGCGGCCAATTTTTGTGATTCGAGCAATTCGGCGCGCTGCTGCGCCAGCCCCTGCACCACCGCTTCCTTGAGCGTCTGCGCCAGGTACGGAGCCAGTTCCGGTTGAGGTTTTTCCATCCGTTGCAATTTGGCCGGCACTGAAATAGGCACCGTGCGTTTTTGAGAAACTAACCGCCACACAACGATCAAGGCCAAAACAGATACGCCTCCCACCGCAGCCATGAGCCATTCATTGCGCTCATGAATTTTAAGCGCCAATGTTTGCGCCGCCACGGCCTGCTCCTGCATGGCGGCCGCATGCGCCTGCTCGAGTTGCGCCTGTTTTTGCGCGGCTTCGCGGTCCAAAAGCGCCTGTTGCTGCTGTTGTTGCGCCAGCACGGCGGCGGCATGTTCGTTTTGCGCCTGTTGTTGTTCCGCCTGGGCGCGTTGTTGCGCCTGGTCGGCGCGCTGCTGTTCTTCCACGGTCCGTTCATGTTCGGCGGCGATCTGCTGGTTCAAAGCGCCGGGGATCAGTTTCTCATTTAAAGCGTCGAGCGCAGCCATCGTCTGCGCGTCGATCATTTTGCCATGCGCCACAATGACCTGGCCGGTTTCATAATGGTCGGCCACCACCACTTTGCTCACTGCCAGGTCCCGCGCCTGCTGGGTCAACTCCACGTCCGGCAGGCAATCCGGCTGGATAAAATTGGCCAGCACATGCGCCAGCGGCTGTTCATCCGGTGAAAACTGCCCCCGGAACACGTTCCGCAAGTGGGTAAGAGTCGGAATGTTCGTGGCCACAATAATATACCCGTGCTTGCTGACAGAGCCCAGCGACAACGTCTCATCCAGGCTGGTGACCGGCACCACGCGGATGTTTTTGTGGATGACGAATAGCGGCGGTAAATGATCCGGCCGCACGTGGCCGTTCATGACCTGGAGCAAGGCCCCGAGCCATTTGTCCCGAAATTCTGTGCCAGGATCACCCTGCGCCCACTTTTGCGCCAGCTCCGCCGGGACCGGAAAGCTTTTGCTCTCGACGTTATAAGCCGTCAGAAAATAGCCAAAATCCGGCGCTGCCACCGTGATATCGTCCAGGGTCTCCTTGCCGTACGAAGCCTTCACCGCCTTGCAAAAATTGGCATGCGCCACGTCAAAAGCCGTGAAAAACTTTTTGATCATGGTATTGGTCATTTCCGTGTCATTGCGATAAATCGCCGGAACGGCCAATGCCCGCGAGGATTTCAACGAATCAGTCGCCACCGCATTCACCACATCAAACGAAACGGTGGCTTTAATGTCTTCCTGGGCAACGTCGCCAATTTTGTAAGCGGAAACATCTTTGGCATGAACGGAAAAGCAAGCCAACACGGCTAAAACCCCTGCCAGAATTCCCCGAAAAAATGCTTTCGAATTGAATAGCCGGCCGGTCCCCTCGCCCCCATCGGGGGAGAGGGAAAGGGTGAGGGGGCAATCAGGGTTCATGGGGTGGTATTTCCAGGCGGCGACCATAAAAATGACTTTTGCTCGCCGAGCAATTGGTCGCCATCCCACAGGGTGGCGCGCCATGCCGAGAGCACGCCAAAACTTTTATAGTCTGCGCCGGACAAAGTCAACGTCGTCCAGTGATGAAAAATCTTCGACTCGACGTTTTGTTCCAGCGTCTTTGCGGTCGGCATGCCGCCCCGGGTAACACCGCGCAATTCCAGCCGCAGTTTCAGGGTTAGGCCTTCGACATGTTTCGCCTTCCATTGCACATCGAAACGCATGCTGGAAACGTCATTGGTATGCTCGAGCAGATAAAATTGATACGCATCGCGGTCAAACAGGCTGGGCGAAAGCGCAACGGCACCGTTCGTATCCACGAGGAACGGCAGAACTTTGAGGATCCGGCCAGTTTGAAGATTAGTCGTGGAATCCGCCCGGAGATGCGTCGCGACGCCCAATAAAAAAACAATGGGCAGGAACAACATCAGGCACAGCCGTCGCATAGCGGAACGATACCGACAAGAGTTTTCAGGTTCAAGGTTTCAGTTTTCGGTGACGGTCCTTTTACGCGAATTGCTATCACGTAAAGGAATGCATCTTATGCACAAAGACGTGGTAGGGCCGCGCTGCGTCGCGGCCGTTTCCAAATCAGTGTGGCGAGACGCCACACACGTGTGCTGACGAGCCCTGAAACAGATGGAGACATCGCGTTGTGACGTCCGCCAAATCGGTGGGGCAAGCGTACTCGCGAGCCGTCTGCTGCTCGTCACTTTTTCCTCTCCCCGCAAGAAGTAGTTACTTAGTTTGATTTGAAGTTACATAAGTTAAAAAATCATGGTAGGGCTGCATGACACGCGTGTCCTCCTGCGGGCCCGTTTCATGCCAGCGTTAAACCCCTGCTTTTTACGGCAATCTCAATATGAAAAACCGTTGCGGCTCGCCGGCGTGAGGCGTGTTGGTATAGCTGAATTGACCGTTGCTGCCAAAGTTATTGGTATAAACGGACGTCCATTGCGGCAGTGGCGTGCTCACATTGGTGGAAGACAAAATCCAAAACGGATTTCCCGGCGTGCCATTGGTTCCGTTGAAAATCAAATTGCCACCGGAAGAACCGGACGTGGTGAATTCAGGTATCAATTGGATTTGTGTCACCAGCAACGTCAGCGCGCTCGCGCCGTAAGTCGTTTGCCACGCCACCAGCGGCGGCAAATTCGTAGCGGTGAAACTTCCTGTGTAAGCACTGTATGTCAACGGAGTAAACGAATCACCCACGCCGGGCACATAAGATCCATTTAACGTAGCGCCAAACCCGCCGTTCAGCGCGGCCGTCCCGTTAATGAAGAATTTGCCGTAATCCGTTTTACTGTTAAGCCGCACGTTCAAGCTGCCGGAGGAAAGCAGCGTTATAGAACGAAGAGTCATCGTCCCCGAAAATGAATTGATGGCGCCCGAATTGGTAAAGCCAACGATGCCGGTGACTTGTCCGCCCACGGTGGAATTCACCGTTCCCTGGTTAAGGAAATATTCATCGCCAAAACCGCCGCCCTGGACGCCGTTATTACCGGTGATATTAATGACGCCCGCCGACAAATTGATCAGGCCGCCCAAATAGCTGGGAGACTGATTATTATAAATATAAATGCCGCTGTTGCCTGGCACATTGACGATTCCAGAATTGGTCATCGGGCCGTAAAGACTGAGCACACCTGCGCCGACCAATGTCAGGGTTCCGTTCATGCCCAGCCACCCGTCAGGCTCAATCACCGCTCCCGGAGTGGTAAATTGACCGCCCGATGCAATCGTTATGCCGCTATGAAACTGCGCGCTGTAGGCAAACAACTGGCCGCTGCTTTGGACCGTAAAATTTCCGTAAACAGTGCTGTTCGTTGCGGAAAAAATGCCATTGGTCACCGGCAATTGGTTGAAATTCGTGAGCGTGATTCCGTCCAGCCCGAGATTCGTGATCGCGCCGCCCTGGAAGGTCGTCTCCAGTTGCAAAAATCCGCCGCGCAAATCCAAATTAGGAATGATATTTGTGGGAAAATCCAGCCAGCCATACTGGAATTGAAAGAATCCATTGCCGGCCAGGACCAGCGGGTTGCCCGGCTTCAACGGTACTTTTACCGCTCCCCCGCTGAACTGGATCGTGGCATCGTTCGTCGCGTAAAAAACTCCCGCCAAAAAGTTGGTGAAATAACTCAGGTGCAATGTCGCGCCCGACATCACATTGCTCACCGTGCCTGCGCTCGTGTCAAACGGCGTCGTCAGGATGACTGCCCCGTTTCCCGTGCTGATGACACTGCCTCGGTTAATGAAAGGCCCGACCTGCAGGCCGTTGCCGCCGTTCAGATTCACCACGCCGCTGGGCTGGTTGATTAATATGCCGGACTCACTCGTTCCATTATTGTAAATATAAATGCCTCCGTTGCTGGCCATGCTCACGCTTCCTGAATTCGTCATCGGGCCGTAAAGCGTCAACACATTGACCGGGATGGTCACCGTTCCGCCATTGGCGACCGTCAAAAACCCGTCATTCTCGATGGACGCACCGCTGGTGCTGATGAATAAGCCGCCACTATTGACCAGGAGCGATTGATGAAAGACATCGCTGCCGGATGAATTGAGCGTTCCGCCGCTGCCGACCGTCAGCGGATTGGCGTAATAAATGCCATTCGCGGTATTTAGTTGTCCGCCGTTTTGCACATTGATGACCGCGTGGAATGTGGAACTGTTATTCGTCAAAATTCCACCGCCTCCAATCGTGAGTGGATTGACATAAAATGTTTTGTTTACGACCGACAACGTATTCGTGCCATTGACGCCGCCGCCGGTGCCGAGCGTCAGGCTCTTTATGTTGGGCGATATATCAGCAGTTACAGTATAAGTGCCCGGTACCGTAATCGCCACATCGTCGAATTGCCCGGGCACCTTGTTCGGAACCCAATTCGCCGCGCTGCTCCAATTGCCGCCGGCAGTATTTGTCCACGTGACGGCTTCGTTAATTTGCAGCGTCAACGCTGTCGCACCCTGGGATGTTTGCCACGTTTGACCCGCGCCCAGCGCCGGCAAATTGAACGTTAAACTTCCCGAAGACGAACCATAGGTCAGCGGTGTAAATGAATCGCCCGCCGCCGGCGAGTAATTCAATGTAACGCCAAACGTGCCGGCCAAAGCAGCATTCCCACTAAAGGCAAATTTTCCATAATCACTGGCACTGTTCAGCTGCGTGTTGAGCTTTCCAGTCGATTGCAGATGCAGGCCCGAATCCAGGTTCAGTGTGCCAGTCAGCGCATTAATTGTTCCCGAATTACTAAAATTGGGCACAGATGAGATATAGCCGCCGCTGGAATTTATCATGCCCTGGTTCAATAAAATTTCCGCGCCGTTATCACTGGTGATACCGTGACCGCCGCTGAGGGAGATCGTGCCGCCGCTGGCATTATAGATTTGACCTGAACCGGTCAAAACCACGTTATTATTCACAGAAAGAGTCGCGCCGCTGCTGATGGCTATGTAACCGGAATTCGTCACCTCGCCATTGGCATTCAAAATGTAAGTGCCTGTTGGGATAGTCATCGTTCCGTTCAGCGTCAACGCCCCATTTCCATTGGTCGAGTTCGCTACGTTGAAGGAGCCGCCCAGGTTCACGGTCACATTTTGATCGAACAAATCATTGGTGGAATTGAAAACCGCGCGGTCAGCAATCGTCAACGGCGTGACCCAGTTGTTGAACCAATAGCTGGCGGTAGAATTTATTTTACCTCCCCAATTCACGACCATCGTCCCGGCATCGAGCCATTTGTTCGAAACCACCATCGTTTGGAACCCGCCACTGCTACCTGCGCCGATGCTCAGGCTATGAACATAATACGGCGATGAAACCGCGCCCTCATCGAAAACCACCGTATAAGTTCCCGGCGTGACGATTTGAACATCGTCATCATTGCCGTAAGCCGAACCGCCGGGCACGATGTTTGGGTTCCAATTGTTCGGGTTGCTCCAATTGCCGCCGAGCGTGTTGGTCCATGAAATCGTTCGTGTCGTCACCGACAGCGTCACTGCCGATGGGGTATACGCCATTTGCCACGGCACCAGCGCCGGTAAATTGGTGGACGTAAAGTTCCCCGAAAATGAACTGTAAGTCACCGGCTGGAACGAATCACCATTCTGCGGATTATAACTATTACCCAGCGTCACGTTGAAAGCCCCGGTGAGCGCGGCGGCGCCGTTGATGGAAATTTTTCCGTAGCCGGACGTGCCGTTGAACTGCAAATTCACGCTGCCGGAAGACAGCAGGTGCAAACCTGAATCCAGGTTCAAGGCGTTGGCTGTCACAAAAATCGCGCCGGCATTGGTGAAGAGCGGCACCGACAGGATACTGCCGCCGCCGGAAGAATTAATCGTGCCTTGATTGACCAAAAACTCGTGATTGTTTCCGCCGGAAATACCGTTGGCATTGTTAAGATTGATGGCGCTGCCGGCCAGGTTCACGATCCCGCCGCTGGTCGTGCCTAAGTTATTGGAAATGGAAATCGCGCCGGGGCCGCCGGCGGCGACGGTCAAAGTCCCGGAGTTGGTCAGGGGCGCAAGCAACTCCAGGGTATTGCCCACCGAAAGCGCCGCGCCGCTATTA
>DATJXK010000048.1:0-2665 GCA_035500235.1 Pseudomonadales bacterium
ATGAAAACGACCAAAACCGTCCGAAAGGCGGGCTTTACCCTGGTGGAAATCATGATCGTCGTGGCCATTATTGGCCTCCTGGCGGCGATTGCAATTCCCAACTTCGTCCGAGCCCGAGCGACCTCGCAAGCCAACGCTTGCATCAATAACCTGCGACAGATTGACGCCGCCATCAACGAATGGGCCTTGGAACAGGGCAAAAAGACCGGTGACGGTCCTGCCAGCCTGACCACGGACTTGACGCCCTACATCAAGTTGAATTCGAGCGGCGCCATTCCTGGATGTCCGGCCCAAGGCACCTATTCCGTGTTTTCAGTGGGAGCCACTCCGCAAGTGAGCTGCAATTTGAGCACGCTGGATCCGGCGCACAAGCTGCCATAATTGGAACCTGGTTTGTTGTTTGAGACAGAAGCCCGAGGCCAACGCCTCGGGCTTTTTGATTGCCAAAGGCGGGCGAACTGGATTCTGGCCGGTATTTGAGCTGGATTCTGGCATCGGCATTGCTGGTTGAAAGGCCGATGCGGCCGCAGCGGGCAATGAGTGAACGATAATTGTAATCATGATAACCCGCCTGTTGCGTAGTTCACGCCGCACAGAGAAAGTTAACTTGATATGAAAACTGCCAAACCCAGACGGGTGGCGGGCTTCACGCTGGTGGAAATCATGATCGTTGTGGCCATTATCGGTGTCCTGGCGGCGATTGCCATTCCCGGTTTTGTGCACGCGCGCTCCACCTCGCAAGCTAACGCTTGCATCAACAATTTGCATCAGATTGATGGCGCAGTCACCGAATGGGCATTGGAACAGGGGAAAAAAACGGGCGACCCTGCTCCCAGTTTGACATCTGACCTGACACCCTACCTCAAACTGAACGCTAATAATGCGATTCCGAGCTGCCCGGTCGGCGGCACTTATACACTCGATACAGTGGGCGCTGTTCCTCAAGTCAGCTGCAATTTCAGCACGCTGGATCCACCGCATCGGCTGCCATAATCGCAAGTGGACGCCCGATGGCTCTAAGCTGTGCTTGGAGTTCTTGGTTTGCGAACACCGGTGGCAGTTGACTCCCGCAACTGTTTCCATTAGGAAAAGGGCCAGGACTGAAGCCATCCGCAGAGATGAATATTGTTTTGAAAATCGAAAAGTTGCGCGTCGAATTTACCGGCCGTGAATTCCGGCAGACGACGAAGGTTGCCCTGAGCAGCCTGGATCTGGAGGTGGGCGCCGGTGAAATCTTTGGTTTTCTCGGTCCCAATGGTGCCGGCAAGACCACGACCATCAATGTCCTGTTGGGTTTTGTGACGCCGAAAAGCGGCACGGCCTATCTTTTCGGCATTGACGTACGCCAGCCCATTGCGCGTCAGCGCATCGGTTATTTGCCGGAACTGACGTACTACTACAAATTTCTCACTGCGGAGGAACTTTTACGCTTCTACGCAAAGATTTTCGGACTGAGCCGGGTCGAAGCGGACAAACGCATTGATCGCCTGCTCAAACTTGTCGATTTGGAATCCGCGCGGCGGCGTCCCCTCAAAACCTATTCCAAAGGCATGCAGCAACGAGTTGGCCTGGCCCAGGCATTGATCAATGATCCGGACCTCTTGATTCTGGACGAGCCGACCAGCGGTCTCGACCCGCTCGGCCGGATGAAAGTCCGGGAGATCATCCAGCGCGTTAAAAACGAGGGCAAAACCGTCTTCTTTTCGTCACATGAACTCGGCGAGGTCGAAACCGTTTGCGACCGTGTGGTGATCATCAACGAAGGCGAATTGAAGGCTGAAGGCCGCGTGGCAGAACTGGTTCAAAAATACCTGACCTCGAGTTTGGAACAGGTTTTTCTCAAGGTTGTCGGCTACCAGGCAAACGGCGACCGGGCGCCTGCCACCTCCAGAGTCCCCGCTGCATGAAAAAGATTTTCGCTATCGGTAATGTAGTCCTGCTCGAAATGTATCGGCGGAAGGACTTTTACGTCTTGTTCATTGTCACCGCCTTGATCACCGCGGTGATGGGATCGGTCACCTTTTTCAATAACGCACAAATAGTCCGTTATCTCAAGGCGATCAGTCTCTTTTTAATTTGGGCCTCTTCACTTTTCATTGCCATTGGCGCCACGGCGCGGCAGATTCCGGCGGAACGCGAATCGCGCACGATCTTCCCGCTGATGGCCAAGCCGGTGTCGCGCGCGCAAATGTTGGTCGGCAAATTCCTGGGTTGCTGGCTGGCCTGCGGTTTGGCGCTGGTCATTTTCTACGTCTTCTTTGGCTGTATCGTGGCCGCCCGTGAACATCAATGGCCGTTGGCAAATTATTTCCAGGCCTGGAGTTTGCACTGGGCCATGCTCGGTATCGTGGTGGCGATGACGCTGTTCGGTTCGCTGGTGTTGACGGCGGTTTCGTCGAATCTCACGATTACTTTCATTGCCACGGTCGCCATTTTGCTGGTAGGCCGTTACCTGCACAAGGTTGCCCTGTCCATGACCGAACCGAGCGCAGCCATATTCACCGGCCTTTACTACGTCATTCCGCATCTGGAACTGTTTGACGTGCGCGACCTAATCGTCCAGGACTGGCCGCCCGTCCCTTGGGGAATCTGGCTGATCGCCATTGCCTACGCCGCGGTCTACACCGGGCTGCTGCTGTTATTGTCCTGGCTGGTGTTCCGCAAG
>DATJXK010000049.1:0-3973 GCA_035500235.1 Pseudomonadales bacterium
TTCTTGATGAAAAATTGGAAGATGGCCAAACCGTGCTTCAGCGGATGGACCAAATAGCCACGGACTGGGAAACATTGGTTCACCCGGATAGCTCGCTGGCGGATTACGGTGAAAATCAAAACTTGCTTGAATGTGCCCCTGCCTATATTGGGCGGGTTGCTTCCTGTAACGCGCAAAACATTTGGATGATGCGTCAGGATGCCATTCTTCAGGAACTAAAAGGCAACGTCGTCCGTGCCCGGGAATTGTGTGACGCCGCAAACAAACTTCTGCCAGCTGTCCTGGCGCTATATAAATCCGGCGATGGCGTTTGGTATGGTTTACACGACGACGGGCAGCGCATTGAACTGCGGCATTGTGTGGACTACATCTACGCCGGTAATGCACTTGCCGGTGACTTGAGTCCCGAAATGCGCCGCGAAATGACCGCTTTTGTCAAACGCGAGCTGCTCATGCAGGACTGGATGCGCGCGATGAGTCTTAAAGATGCCGCTGCGGCTGTTTCCGACCGCCCGGACCACGGCCCAATGGGAGCTTATGATGGTTGGCCGGCATTGACGGTCGGCACCATGTGGCGGCTCGGATTTCCAAATGATGCGTTTGATTTTTACTGCCGCACGGCCGGGGTCACGAAGGAAGGGCCATTTGCTCAAGCGCGGGAATTCTATGGGCCACGCCGGAACGAATATGACGCTCCGGTACGAATCGCCGAGCGCGACGGTTGCATGAAAGAATGCATCAGTGGCGCTGCCTTCGCAGACGTTGTCATCAGTACTTTTTTCGGATTCGCGCCGTCGCTGGATGAAAAAGATTTTTTGACCGACCCTCAGACTCCACGCCCATTCAACGGTAAATTGTTGAATGTGAGAACCTGTCGCGGAAAAATCACCATCAGCGCAGGACAATCTGGTGTCAAATACGTCAGAAACTAATTGTTGCTCATTAAGAACCGTCTGGTTTGCGTAAGGACATCGGGCATGCCCCCTATGGGCGGCGAGACAAAATATCCTTGAACCTTTCCCAACGGGAAAATTAAAATTACCAGATGTCGAAATTTTCCGCGCAGGTTGTCTGGCTATCGGTACTTGTGGCCCTATTGTTGCCCGCTTTCGGTTGCCATCGTGATCAAGCGCAGGTCTATCAGGTTCCGCAAGACCAGAATCAACCATCATCGCCGCAGGCTTCCACCGCGGGCGGTACTAACGTAGCGGCCTCCAGCCTGCCAGCGGGGCATCCTGATATTTCTTCCATGCAATCCATGCCTGCCGGAATGGTGGCCCCGGATACTTCGGCTGCAACGGTTGCCTGGAAAACGCCCGCGGGTTGGACGCAAGTCGCGCCCAGTGAAATGCGCGTTGGTTCGTTTAAAATTACCGATGTCGCCGGGAAACAGGCAGACGTCAGCATCATTCCGCTGGCTGGCATGGGTGGAAGTGATTTCGCCAACGTCAACCGCTGGCGCGGGCAGGTGGGTTTGCCGCCCGCTCCGGATGGAGTGCTCCAAAGTGAGGCGGAAAATGTCGAAGCAGGCGGGCGGCCCGCCCAACTCTTTGACATCGTGGGAACCAATGCTGCCGGCGGCGGAGCCAGCCGCATTATCGCCGTTGTCCAGCACCGTGATGACACGGCCTGGTTCTTCAAAATGACTGGCGACGCCGATTTGGTCGAACAACAAAAGCCGGTATTCGTTGATTTCCTTAAAACACTCTCGTTCTCATCGCCGGAGTCGCCGGCAGGATTGCCGCCCGGCCATCCGGTTATCGGCGATATGAATACGACCGAGGCCACGGGCTCCATCTCGCACGAAGGTCAGCCCGCTTGGACGGTTCCAACTGGCTGGCAGGAAGCTCCCGCTGGTTCATTTCTTTTGGCCAAGTTCACGATTGCGGGCAATGGTAGCGCGTCAGCAATAGTTAACGTCAGCCAGTCAACGGGTGATGGCGGTGGTTTGATGTCGAACTTCAACCGCTGGCGTGGTCAGCTTGGCCTGCCGCCGGCCGACCAGGCCCTGGCCATTAATTTCCCCGTTCCCGGTGGCCAGGGACAGGCCGTGAGTATCGATGGCACCAACGTCGAAACCGGACTGGCCGCGGAAATCCAGGCAGTAGTTGTTTCACTGTCCGACCACACCTATTTTTACAAATTGATGGGCGATCCCAGTACCGTGGATGCTCATAAACAGGAATTCATGACGTTCGTCAAAGGAGTGAAGTATTAATCCGTAGACGGCCAAAAATCTCTTTAGCCTTCTTTATTGTCTGGGGCTAAGGCCAGTTTTATTTCCTTACCGCCTTGAAGAATTCTCTAGTTCGCGCCTGTTTTCCCCGTTTTTCCATCTGCGGTATATGCGCAAGTGTCTAATTTTTAATGTTTTATATAATATGTCAGGCGTTTTTAAAGGGAATTACCGCTCCAAAAGTGGCACTTATAATGCTCTTTGTGCCTTACAAAAACATTTTAAGTCAGAACCAGGTGTTCCGATAACAAGATGTCGAGTAACAGGCGGTCGGCCGCCATAAAGAGCCGGCAGGGATAACGGTGTTCCGCCCTTTAATGGTTCACCCGCAACATGGATGTTGCGCAAAAAACAATGCCCTTTACGGGGCGACTCACGGAAAGAGTATATATGGTAATCAATACAAACCTGTCAGCAGAAACAACCGCCCAGTATCTGGCCAAATCCAGCTCCATGTTGAGCAGCTCCCTGGCTCAGTTGTCATCCGGCTCGAAAGTCAATTCGCCGTCCGATGATAGCGCGGGCTTGGCGGTCTCAATGAGCTTGGTGGCCCAACAGGGCGAAAACACCGCGGCGTCGAACAACATTGCCGACGCCCTTTCGTTCAACCAAACCCAGGACGGCTACATCCAGCAGGTCACCTCGGCCTTGGATCGTATGAGTGAACTGGCTGTGCAAGCGCAAGACGTCACCAAGTCCAGCGCGGACATCCAGCTCTATCAAAACGAATTCAATACGTTGGCGACCTACGTCCAAAGCGTTGGCACCCAGAGCTTCAACGGTGTCAGCCTGTTCACTGGACAAAGCTTCACCATCACCACTGACTCCAGCGGTGGCACCTTCTCGATGGGGGGTGTTAACCTGGCCTCGTCCACGACGTTTACTACGCTCACGAGCGCAAACGTCCTGACCAACGCCACGGGAGCATTGACCGACGTCACCAATGCCATTCAGCAATTGGCAGTGGATAGCGGTACTATTGGTACGAACGAAGAAACGTTGAATGATTATAGCAATCAATTATCAACGTTGAACAATAACCTCTCGGCCGCGAACAGCACGATTATGGACGTGAACGTGGCCACGGCGAGCACGCAGTACGCCCAGGCAAACATCCTCGTCCAGGCTGGTACGGCGATGTTGGCGCAGGCGAATGCCTTGCCGAACCTCGCGTTGAAACTGATCACCGGTTAACCGGTTTAGTTTCAGCACAGGTAGTTGAATTAAGAAGCATCTCGGACGGCGCGCAAGCGCCGTCCGAGCTTTGGCTGTAAAAAGGGAACGATAAAACAATAGGCAGAACGACCAAAACAACGTCAGGTATGTCAAGCATCACCAGTACTGGATCGTCATTGCTGTCAAATATTCTGTCTTCCGGGGCTCTGCCCAATGTCGGAACGACAGCCACCAACTCCAATTCCACCAGCCTGGCGATCGCCGGCGTAGCGTCCGGGATGAATTGGCAAACCGTCGTGCAGCAGTTGGGACAGGCCGAGGCCGCGCCGGAAACACAATGGGAAGCACAGCAAACCACCCTTAACGCTCAAAATTCCGCTTATAGCACCATCTTCAGTGATCTCACTGCGCTTCAGACCGATGTCCAGAATTTGCAGGATCCTTCCCTTTACGAAAATGCTTCCGCTTTGTCTTCCAACTCCAGCATTGCCACGGGGACCGCAGCGACAGGCGCCGCATTAGGGACTTATACATTTAATATTTCACAGCTTGCCACTGCTG
>DATJXK010000050.1:0-60398 GCA_035500235.1 Pseudomonadales bacterium
TCGAATGGACGCAGCAGCAGATGGCTGAGGCATTGGGTTTGGACCCGTCCTATTTGTCACAGTTGGAAAATGGACGCCGGAAATTGGACGACTGGTATTTGAAAAAGGCGGGCGAGTTTGAAAAGACCAAGACGACGAACATTTTTGGCAACGTCACGCCGGAATCGTTTTCGTTGCAATCCACCGCGGAGGCGTGCCTCTCTTATTTGACGCAGTTCCTAGCCACGTGCAAAGACCCGGCCAAGGTAGTGTGGACCTACGTCGAATTGCAGGAACACTTTCCCCTGAGCAAGTGGACCGAGCAGGCCGAAGAGGCTAATTCAAAGTCATCTTCCGTCGTGACAATACCGGCACCGAAGGCGGCCGGCGATTCTGACCGCGACCGTCCGAAGCCATAATCAGCGCGCTAATCCTGAGTTGTTTAGACCAGCGTTTCAGTTTATGCGCCACTTCAAAACGTTTGGCCGCCGGCCATAGCGCGGCAATTTCCTGCAGTTCCGGTTCCAGCGTGACCCGGCAAAATTTCTTTTCCGTTTTCATATCCCGCAATGTCACAGCCGGGGTTGGACATTGGCTGTCCATGTGAATAACTTTCGCCCGATAACTATCAACGGCGGGTAATCATTGAAGGGATTTAAGAAGGATTCTCTTCAAAACTCAATGCCATGGCCCGGGCGGGCTCCAAGTCTTTGTTGATCCTTAAAAGTTCCTGGTGGACGACCTTCTGGTAATACGCAAACAACTTTTCGAGTTCCTTGGGATCAGACTGGGTGCGGTCACGCAAGCACAGCAGGACAGCGTTAATCATGGCCTGTTGTTGAATAACAGTCGCCTGCAGTTCCTCAATGCGCACCTGCGCCTTTTCGAGAACGTCGAGAATAGCATCAATATCTGTCTTCATCCGCGCCAGTGGATAGGACTCTAAGAAAGTTTCGAAAAAAAGCAAGTGCCCCAAGGCAAAAACAGAACTGCGCCTTTTAAAAATCAAAACGAGATTTCGCAGATAGCTGGACTTGGTAAAATTTCTCAAGGCTTTTCAATGTCAGCATTTTATTCACATACTATAAAAATGAAATGCCTCATCGTCGGTTGCGGATATATCGGCCTGCCTCTAGGTGTGGAGTTGGTCCGGCTTGGCCACGAAGTATTCGGCCTGCGCCGGAATGTTTCCTCCGAAGCGGAATTGAAAGCCGCCGGCATCACGCCGCTCTTCGCCGATATCACCAAACCGGAAACGATGGAAAAATTGCCGCGTGAGTTTGACTGGGTCGTCCACTGTGTTGCAGCCGGCGGTGACGCGGAAAATTACCGGCAGGTTTATTTGGAAGGAACGAAGCATTTAATTAAATGGCTGTCTGCCTTCCCGCCGAAAAAATTTGTCTACACGGGCAGCACGAGTGTCTATGGCCAGAACGATGGTTCACAAATCAAGGAATCCAGTCCAACCGAACCGGAAGCCGAAACTGCTAAAATATTGGTGGAAACGGAAAAAGTTTTGCGTGAGTCATTTCAACAGGACAAATTTCCGGCGATCATTTTGCGCGTGGCCGGCATTTACGGGCCGGATCGCGGCCATTGGTTTAAGCAGTTTTTAAAAAACGAAGCGCGCATGGAGGGTAATGGCTCGCGCTTTTTAAATATGATTCATCGTGACGATATTGTGAGCTGCATTATCGCCGCACTAAAAAACGGGCGTCCTGGTGAGATATATAACGCCGTGGATGACGAGCCAGTGAGCCAGAAAAATTTCTTCGAATGGCTTGGCGCTACCCTCGGCAAATATCCGCCGCCGTCCGTCCCGGAAAATTCTGTCGAAGACCGCAAGCGCGGTGTGACCAGTAAACGCGTCTCCAATCGCAAAATAAAAATGGAACTTGGCTGCCAATTTAAGCATCCAAACTTCCGTAAGGGCTATACCGCCGAGATCTTACGGCTGGATCGGGCGGGCGAATTGAACGTAGTCCCAGATGAACGCTGAAATTTTTATAGTATTCTCCACGACAATGATTTAAGCAAAATGGCTACGCACGCTTATGTCCGATTTATGTCCTTGGATGTCATCCCAAAGGCTTTGCAGGACGTGACTTATAGCCTATAATTTCCTTTAGACTTGGGAATGAGTCAGCTAGTAAAAATTCTCTATCTGGAAGACGATCCCGGCGACGCCGCGCGAGTGGAAAAGAAGCTGTCGGAAAGTGGTATGGTTTTCAGTTTGCAACGGGCGGACACGCGGGACGGCTTTCTCTCCGGCCTGGAGCCTGCACCGGACGTTATTCTCTCTGACCACGGCTTGCCATCATTTGACGGCCTGACCGCCTTTGGCCTTGCCCAGGAAAAATGTCCCGATGTGCCGTTCATTTTTGTGACCAATGCCCTGACGCGGGAAATGGAGATTGAAAAGCTCATGGGCGGGGTGGCTGATTACGTGCGCAAAACCGAGCTGGATTATTTGCCCGTGGCCATGCGCCATGCCATGCGCGAAGCCAAAGAACTGGAATGGCGCCGCCAGCGCGTGAAAGAATTTATTAAATCCTCGACGGCTAACGAAACCAGCCTCCTGCCCATTTGCTCCAGTTGCAAAAAAATCCGGAACAAAAAAAACGAATGGCAATTAATGGAATCGTTTTTCCTGGAATATTTTAACATTCGTTTTACCCACGGCATTTGCCCGGATTGCATCCCAAAATACTTTTCGATTGGCAAATCTTCGTAGTCGTTTCTGGCATGGGCGTGGCTCTTGCATCTTGCCTCTGCACCTGTTTTTAAATTGCAGTCTTGCCGTGTCCTTTTACTCTTTGACCCATCTTGAACTCAAAAAAAATATGCCTGGCAGTGGACCTCGGCGCGGGAAGCGGCCGTGTCGTGGCTGGAGTTTATGACGGCGCACGACTGGAACTGGTCGAGATGAATCGTTTTCCCAACGATCCCGTTAAAAAAGCTGAAAGCTGGCATTGGGATCTCGACCGTCTTTTCAAGAGCATCAAAGAAGGCATTGCCATCGCCGTAAAAAAATATGGCGACGCTGTCGTATCCGTCGGTGTGGATACCTGGGGCGTGGATTATGGTTTGCTTGATGCACAGGGGAAATTACTTATCGCGCCCTATCAATATCGCGACAAGCGCACCCAGGGAATGGAAGAAGAAGCCTGCCGCCGAATGCCGCGCCGCGAGATTTATGAGCGGACGGGCATCCAGTTCATGTTTTTCAACACACTCTTTCAACTTCTTGCCGAGGCCAAAGCTCAGGACCAAATTAAAAAGGCCGACCGCCTGCTTTTCATGCCGGATTTGATTCATTTTCTTTTAGCCGGCGTAGCCGCCAATGAACGATCCATTGCCAGCACCAGCCAATTACTTAATCCTTCATCGCAAACCTGGGATCATGACCTGATCAAAGCGATGGAGTTGCCTGAACGAATCTTCGGCAAGCTGGTGGACGCCGGTACGGTACTTGGCGAACTGTTGCCCGCCGTGGCCGCAGAAACTGGCGCCAAAAATTTAAAGGTAATTACCCCCGCTGGTCATGATACCGCTTCAGCTGTAGTAGGTGTTCCGGCGGAGGAATCCGAGCCGGTCTTTTTGAGTTCAGGCACCTGGTCTTTGATGGGACGTGAACTGAGCAAGCCAGTCATTTCCGACATCAGCTATCAAGCCACGTTTTCCAATGAAGGTGGTGTTTTTGGCACCACGCGCTTTTTGAAAAACATCGCCGGCATGTGGCTTCTGCAGGAATGCAAACGTTCCTGGGACGCTGCCGGAAAAAAAATCAGCTATGACGAACTGGAAAGTGAGGCCCAAAAATCGCCGCCATTCGTTACGTTACTTGACCCGGACGCCATGGATTTCCAGGCTCCGCCCGATATGCCGGCGGCCATCGTGGCGTATTGCCAAAAAACCAGTCAGCCCGTGCCGGCGACACCCGGTGCGTTTACACGGGCCATCTTTGAGAGCCTGGCGTTGAAATATCGCAAGGTGAAAGAATTGCTGGCGCAGGTGACTGGCAAGCCGATTGAGAAGATTTATATTGTCGGTGGCGGCTCAAGGAACGTGATTTTAAACCAGTTCGCCGCTGACGCCATGAATTGCCGCATCATGGCCGGCCCGGTAGAAGCCACCTCGATTGGCAATCTCGTGATGCAATTATTTGCGTTGGGCGAAGTTCGTTCATTGGCTGAAGGGCGCGCTCTGGCCCGACGATCGGTGGAACCAAAGGTTTTTGAGCCAAAAAATACCGCCGTCTGGGACGAGGCCTATGCCCGCTTCCAAAAAATTCTGTCCCGATGATACTTTTGATATAGTACAAATGACGGATTGCGCTAAAAAATCCCCGTGACATCATTTGTGGTTTAAATTGAATCAATAACTCCGCAGCACAATTTTTATGGATAATCCACTTTTCAAAAAACTTCCCAAAATCGGAATCCGCCCGGCCATTGACGGGCGGCTCGGCGGTGTGCGCGAATCCCTGGAAACGCAAACGATGAACCTGGCCAAATCCGTCGCCAAACTCATCAGCGAAAAACTCCGCTATCCCAACGGCAAGTCCGTGCAATGTGTTATCGCCGATAGCTGCATTGGCGGTGTGGCCGAGGCCGCGGACTGCGCGGAAAAATTTGCGCGCGAAGGTGTAGGCCTCTCCCTCACCGTTACCCCCTGCTGGTGCTACGGCAGCGAGACCATGGACATGGATCCGACGCTGCCCAAGGCGGTTTGGGGTTATAACGGCACCGAACGTCCGGGCGCGGTTTATCTTGCAGCTGTGCTGGCCGGACATTCGCAAAAAGGGCTGCCGGCATTTGGGATTTACGGTCGCGATGTGCAGGACGCCGGGGACAAAACCATCCCTGACGATGTGCAGGAAAAGATCCTGCGCTTCTGCCGTGCCGGCCTGGCCGCGGCCATCATGCGTGGCAAATCGTACCTCGCAATGGG
Organism: Pseudomonadales bacterium; assembly: GCA_035500235.1. Classification (GTDB taxonomy): domain Bacteria; phylum Verrucomicrobiota; class Verrucomicrobiia; order Limisphaerales; family UBA11358; genus UBA11358. The sequence continues at coordinate 4,933 of DATJXK010000050.1, forward strand.
CGGCACTTCCATGGGCATTGCCGGTTCCATCGTCGACCAAAACTTTTTCGAGAGTTATCTCGGCATGCGCGTCGAGTCCGTGGATATGACCGAATTCGTCCGCCGCATGGAACGCGGCATCTACGACAAAAATGAATATGATAAAGCCCTCGCATGGGTGAAAGAAAATTGTACCGAAGGCAAAGATTATAATTCTCCTAAGACTACCCGCTCGCGTGAGCAGTTGGATAAGGAATGGGAAATTTCTGTGAAGATGGCGCTGATCACGCGCGACCTCATGGTCGGCAACCCCAAGTTGGTGAAGAAAGGTTTCGGCGAGGAAGCACAGGGCCATAATGCCATAGCATCTGGTTTCCAGGGCCAGCGCCAATGGACTGATCACCTGCCCAATGGGGATTTCATGGAAGCCATCCTGAACACGTCCTTTGATTGGAACGGCACGCGCACACCATACATTGTTGCAACTGAAAACGATTCCCTCAACGGCGCGGGCATGTTGTTCGGATACTTGCTCACGAACACCGCACAGGTTTTTGCTGATGTGCGGACATATTGGAGCGCAGCGGCAGTCAAACGCGTGACTGGCCACAAATTAACTGGGGCGGCTGCGGGCGGATTTTTACACTTAATCAATTCCGGCCCGGCAGCGCTGGATGGAACCGGCGAACAATCCGTCAATGGCAAGCCCGCCATGAAACCGTTCTGGGAAATCTCTGATGCCGAAGCTGAAAAATGCCTCAAGGCCACAACGTGGCATCCCTCTATTACCGAATATTTCTGTGGTGGCGGCTGGTCCACGCGTTACCGCACGAGCGGGGGAATGCCCGTCACCATTTGCCGCCTCAACCTGGTCAAAGGCCTTGGCCCTGCATTGCAAATCGCCGAAGGCGAAACAATTGAATTGCCGGAAAAAGTTCACACGGTTTTGGATGAGCGCACCAATCCGACATGGCCAACCACCTGGTTCGTACCGCGCACATCTGATGCCGGCGCATTCCGCGATGTTTATACTGTCATGGACAATTGGGGCGCGAACCATTGCGTCATGAGCTACGGCCATATCGGCGCTGACCTCATCAGTCTCGCATCATTGCTGCGCATTCCCGTTTACATGCATAACGTTCCCGAGGAAAATATCTTCCGTCCGAGCGCCTGGAATGCGTTTGGCACGGCCAATCGCGAGGGCGCGGATTTCCGTGCCTGCGCCAACTTTGGGCCGCTCTATCAATAATGTGATTAATCCTTGCATGGGATCTTCATTTGTTAAAACACCTGGCAAAATAGCCGAGGGCACGCCGGGAGGCGCAGAGAGCCCGCGGGTGCAACCCGCGTGAAAATATCGTTGTTCATTCCGTGTTTTGTGGATCAGTTTTATCCACAAGTCGGCATGAGCATCGTGAAGGTGCTCGAACGCCTCGGCCACACCGTGGATTATCCCGAAGCGCAGACATGCTGTGGTCAGCCTGCATTTAATTCGGGTTACTGGGACGAGGCGCGCTCGATGGCCGAACGGCAAATGTCCATCTTCCGTGATGCGGAAAATGTTGTGATCGCGTCCGGTTCCTGCGGCGCGATGGTCAAAGTTTTTTATCCTGAACTTTTTCACGGACTTCCGCAGGAAGCCGAAGCTAAAACGCTTGCGGCCAAAACATTCGAGTTCTCGGAATTTCTCGTCAACAAACTGGGCGTCGTGGATGTCGGCGCAACATTTCCCGGCAAAGCGACGTTTCACGACGGCTGCCATGGCCTGCGCGAATTGGGCGTGAAAAAACCGCCGCGCCAATTGCTTGAAAAAGTGAAAGGCCTTGAGCTGGCCGAAATGAAAGAGGCTGAAACCTGCTGCGGCTTCGGTGGCATATTCGCCGTCAAATTCCCCATGATTTCCACCGCCATGGGCGAAGTCAAATGCGCGTCCATTGCCGAAACGGGCGCAGACTTTGTGATTTCAAACGATTCCAGTTGCCTAATGCAAATCCGCGGCGTGCTGGACAAACAAGGCAAAGCCGTCAAAACGCTACATCTGGCCGAAGTGCTCGCGCAAACATGAGCGTCCAGTCGAAGGAATTCAATGAATCCGCCACCCGCTACACCGCGGACCTGACCCATCGTGGCTGGATCCAAAAAGCGCTTGCCGGTTACTACGTCAAACGTGACGAATTTCGGAACCGTTACCAAAGCTGGCCCGAGGCGCGTAAAGTCGCCGCCGAAGTCAAATGGGAAGCCGTCAATCATCTCGACCGTTACTTAGAGGAGTTTGCTTCAAAGCTCGAAGCACGCGGCACAAAAGTTTTTTGGGCACCGAGTGCAAAGGAAGCGCGTGAATATATCGTTGATGTGGCGCGACAAAATAAAGTCCGTTCCATCATCAAATCCAAGAGCATGACGGCAGAGGAGATCCACCTCAACGATGCTCTGGAAGAGGCGGGCTTCGAGGTTGTAGAGTCAGATCTCGGCGAATATATCGTCCAGCTTCGCCAGGAGCCGCCGTACCATCTCGTTTTTCCGGCAATGCACCTGACGCGGAAACAAATCAGCGATTTGTTCCATGACAAGTTGGGCTCTGAGCCGACGAATAATCCCGAGGATTTGACCATGATTGCCCGTGCCGTTATGCGCAAAAAATATTGCGAGGCGGACATGGGCATCAGCGGCACCAACTTCGCCATTGCCGAAACCGGTATGATTTCTATCACCGAAAACGAAGGCAACGCCCGACTCACGACTTCATTGCCGAAAATCCATGTGGCGATTGTGGGCATTGAGAAGATTCTTCCCAAACTTTCGGACCTTGCTCTGTTCCTGCCTATGCTCGCCACCGCCGGCGCGGGCCAGCCCATCACTTGTTATAACACCCTTTACGGCGGTCCTCGTCAGCCCGGCGAACCCGATGGCCCGCAGGAATTTCATGTCGTACTGCTCGACAATCGCCGCACGGAACTCCTTGCCGATGCCGAGCAGCGTGACGCGCTTCATTGCATTCGCTGCGGCGCGTGCCTGAACGTCTGTCCCATTTTCAAAAATGTCGGCGGGCACAGTTACGGCACCACGTATCAGGGCCCCATCGGCTCAGTCATCACGCCGCACTTGCGCGGCTTACAGGAGTGGAAACATTTATCGTCGGCGTCGTCGCTTTGCGGCGCCTGCACTGAAGTGTGCCCGGTCAAAATCAATCTGCACCATCACCTGTTGCATAACCGCCGCAACGCCATTCACGAACATTTCTCGCCGTTCGAAAAAATCTTCCAGCAGGGAATGACGTTTATGATGCGGCATCCCGGGTTATATAAATTCGCCGCACAAATGGGTCGCCTGGCGCAACCCTTGCAACGCTTGGTTTCGGGAACCGTCCTCGACCCCTTGCGGCCCTGGACGAAGACCCGTTCGTTCCCGTCGCTGGCGAAGAAAAGTTTCCGGCAACAATGGGCGGAGCGAAAGAAATCATGACCAACCGCGAAATCATTTTAGGCCGGATTCGCGAGGCGTTGAAAATCGCCGCGCCTCATCCCGCATTTCATGATGAACCCGGCGAGGCCTCTCCCCTGGCCGTCTCGCCGGAAAAATGGCTGCCACCAGTTGCCCAATCGCTCGACCAGCAAATCGAATTGTTCCAAAAAAACGCCGAAGATTTGCGGGCTGAATTCCGCGCATGTGCGAACGTGAGTGAAGTCGCCCAGCATTTGAAAACGCTGGCATCCGCCGGCGGCTGGAAAAAAATTGGCCGCCATTCCGGCGAACTTACCGATGCCGTCGCTCGTGAGCTGGGACTGCCCGAAGTGCTGACCGATAACGGTTATGCCGTGAATGATTTGGAAAGTTGCGACGCTGCGTTGACCGGTTGCGAGGCGCTGGTCGCCCAAACCGGTAGTGTCATGGTTTCCGCGCCCAGCGCCGGCGGTCGCGCCTTGTCTGTGTTGCCGCCCCATCACATCGTCCTCGCGCGGCGCAACCAGGTCGTTCCTGATTTGAGCGTCGCCCTCCAGCGCGTTCAGGAAAAATACCAAGACAAATTTCCCAGCATGCTTTCCTTTATCAGCGGCCCCAGCCGCACCGGCGATATCGAACGCATCCTCGTGCTCGGCGCACATGGGCCAAAAAAACTGACCATCCTCCTTTTGCCTTGAACCCCGGTAAACCTTAACCATAACCTCAAACCACCAACCATGAACGTACCCACTACGACCTCCTCCAGTCCGTCCACGGGCAAATCCACAAGCTGGTTTCGCACTGCCGACGGCAAGAATTATGCGTTTATCTTTCTGCTGGTCAGTTCACTGTTCCTCCTCTGGGGAGTTTGTAACGGCATGATTGACGTGCTGAACAAGCACTTTCAGGACTCGCTCCAGTTGACCAAAGCAGAATCGGCCTTCGTGCAATTGGCCAATTACATGGGCTACTTCATTATGGCCATTCCTGCCGGATTGCTTGCTGTGAGATTCGGATACAAAGGTGCCATTATTACCGGGCTGGCTTTGGTCGCGCTTGGCGCGCTGTGGTTTATTCCGGCCACGCACATCGGCACTTACCCGGCATTTTTGCTGGGCATTTTCTTGTTGGCGGCGGGGTTGCCGTGCCTGGAAACCGTTTGCAATCCTTACGCCACAGTGCTCGGCCCGCCGGAATCCGGAACACCTCGCATTAATCTGGCGCAAAGCGCCAATGGCATCGGCTGGATGATTGGGCCCGTCCTGGGCGGTTACTTTGTTTTGTCCGCCACCGGTCAACCAATCACCGACAACTCAACCCTCTTCGAACCGTATCTGATTATCGGAGGGGTGGTAGCAGCGCTGATTTTTATCTTTGCCATGACCAAAGTGCCGGACTTGCACAACGTCGAAGAATCGAAGGTACAAACCAGCGAAGGCAAAGTCTCGGTAAAGCCGTTATATAAACGATCTCATTTTACCATGGCGGTCGCGGCCCAATTTTTCTATGTCGCCGCCCAAACCGGTATCTTTAGCTTCTTCATAAACTATGTGGCCATTGATACTCCGGCTTTAAGTCGCAGTCAGGCCAATGCCTTGCAAAGCTACGCCAATGGTTTGCACAATGTTTTTCGCATCCCGCCCACATCAATGACGTATCCCGCGGCCCTCCTTTCAGCGAATGACATCACTAATGCCAACGCTCTAATCGCCAAGTTATATAATGACCCTGACCCTAAAACGAAACCCGTTTCGCAATCTATCTGGAGCCTGTTTAGCACGAACCGGGATCTTCTCGCTCCCTCATCAGCCTTATTGGATGAGAAAAAGAAACAGTCTCTGCTGGTTGATGAATTGAATGACCTTCTTCAGAGACCTTCACTTTTTGCCATCGAGAATTCCAGCGGGATAGTCCTGCCGGATGCGCAACGCAAACTCGTCGATTCCAATCCCTCCGGGGATCAATTGGTTGTGGCCAATCGCGCGTTCCTGGAAGAAGTATACTCAGCTGACTTAATTGGCCGCAGCCATTACTTAAGCTCTCCTGAGTTCCGAATTACTGATCGCGGTGCATCTGTACTGCTGTCTTTCGGCGGTTTTGCGCTGTTCCTTTTGGGCCGCATCACCGGAAGCCTTGCACTGCGCATGTTTAAGCCACATCTAATGCTGGCGCTCTACGCAGCTTTGAACATTCTCATGATGGTTTTTGTGATGAATCACTGGGGCTGGCTGTCCGTCACCGGGCTTTTTCTAAGCTTCTTTTTCATGTCGATCACGTACCCAACCATTTTTTCCCTGGGCATTCACGGTTTGGGTGAGAAAACGAAGATTGCATCATCCTTCATTGTCATGTCTATCGTCGGCGGGGCCTTCATGCCGCTGCTGATGGGCTGGATGGCAGACAATTGGGGGATGCCTATTGGCTTCGGCATGCCGCTGGCATGCTTCATTTTTATTGCGTGGTACGCTGCAAGCTGGCGAAAGCTCGAAGCCCGCGATGCGGCTTAACGCGATGCGTTTTTAGAAATTAAACGACCTCCCGGTACACATCCGGGTGCGGCCGTGAAATCACCACGGCGTTTACCAGCACGCCGGCTTCGGCAATTACCGCGCGACCGGCCGCCACGCTGGCTTGCACGGAGGCCACATCGCCAGTCATGGTGCAAAACGCTTTGCCGCCCAGCGCCATCGCCAGGCGCACTTCCAGCAATTGTACCGGCGCAGCCTTCGCGCAGGCGTCGGCGGCCTTAATCATCGTGGCCACATTGAACGATTCCAGGATGCCCAGCGCACCGTCGGGTTGCACCGGTTGGGTGCGGCCAATGGCCATGATGACGTCCTCGTGAAGATTGGGAAGGATCAGGCTGTCAATCATGCACCCGTTGGTCACTCCCTCGCCCGCCGCCATGGCCGATTCGACGGAGGAAGTGTCGCCGCCAATGAGCACCATATATTTGCCCGAGCAAATAGAGCGCGAGAGGAGCAGGCGCACATCGCTGGCCTTGAGCATCACATCCGCGACTTCAAATCCCGCTGCGACACTCGAGAGTTCAATCAAACCGATAGATTTTACATTCATGATTTTTCCAAAATGATTTGTTCGTTCGTAACGTCGCGGATGATTCCCGCTATTGGCGCATGCAGGATCGCGCCCAGTGCCTTCGGTGCCGGTTCGCCGATGATTTGGCCCGCGCTCACACGTTCGCCGCTCTTCACTTTTGCTTCGCAGGGAGTGCCCGCGCTCTGCTTGAGCGGCAGCACGAGGCGATTTGGAGAAATCTCATCCGTGATCAAAGGCGCAGGCAGGTCGTAATCCTGCACGTGCAACTTCCTTGTGAGCGTCTTGATCGGCACGCGGCGGCCATCGCCCATCGGGTGCGGTTTAGGATTCATCGGGCCGGTCCATTTCACCTGCGCCTTGCGCATGGCCGTCTTGGCGTCGTCGCAGGCTTCCTTGGGATACAATTCCTCCGGGCACGCATACAACGTGCACAGCCCGCACGAGCAGCACATCGCTGCCCATTGATTATAAAAGTCCGCGCCCGTCCCGGTGAAGGCCAGTGTGCGCATGACCTGGTGCGGTTCCACGGCGTAACCGAGCAAAAAGCGCGGGCAATATTCCGTGCAATAACGGCATTGGTCGCATGCGGACTTGCCGATCTTCGCTTGCACTTTGGCCGGCTTGAGCTTACGTTCAATCACATGATGGTCGCGCGGCAAAATCACCACGCCCGTGGAAGTCTTGGTGACCGGCGTATCCAAATTGTCCGTATGCTGCCCCATCATCAGCCCGCCAATGACTAAAATCGGATCGTCCGTCGTCAAGCCCCCGGCATATTTCACACATTCGCGATACGTCGTGCCGATGGGCACTTTTATCGTGACTGGCGATTTCACTGCCCCGGCTATCGTCAGCATTTTGTGCGTCAGCGGCTTGTTTTCATTTGCCGCCGCAATATTCACGAACGTCTCTACGTTGTTGACCAGTGCACCGATGTTCAAAGGAATGCCGCCGGGTGGAATCAGCTTCCCCGTGACGTTGAAAACTAAATCGTATTCGTCGCCCGCGGGATAATAATCGCCCAGCAATTGCACGCGCACGCGCGAGCCTTTGCATGCGGCAGTTACGGCTTCCACGGCGTGTTTCTTTTTGCCCTTGATACCGACGACGCCTTCCTTCGCACCCGTGGCGTTCATGGCCAGTTCCATGCCGCGCACGAGTTCAGTCGCATTTTCTTCCATAATGACGGCGTCCTTGTGCAGAAGCGGCTCGCATTCCGCGCCGTTGGCGATGATGGTTTCGACTTTGGCGTTGAGTTTGACGTGGGTGGGAAAACCGCCGCCACCCGCGCCGACCACGCCGGCCAATCTGACTTTTTCAACAAGATTCATTTTAAAATTTTGTTTGTTGCCATTTCACCGTCACCACTGCCATTCGGTGCCACAATCACTTCCACGCCGCGCTCGCGCAGTCCGTTGACCAAATCCTGCGGGGCCTGGCTGTCCGTCACAATCACATCCGCTATGTCCAGCCCGCACAGTGGCGAGACCGACTGGCGTCCGAATTTTGTATGGTCGAGGCAAAAGATAATCTTCTGCGCGGCCTTCAACATCGCCTGCTGGATGTCGATCAACAGTGCGTGCGAGTTCGTCACGCCTTCGAGCGTGATGCCGCCTGCGCCCATGATCGCCACGTCCGCGCGCATGTGCGTAAATGCGTCCCGCGTCATCGGTCCGACCAGCACCCCCAGGCGCGGATAAATCACGCCGCCTGCCAAAATCACTTCCGTCTTGTTCGACGATGCGAACAGGTTCGCCACCGGCAGCGAATTCGTCACGATCTGCAGCGTCTTTTCTTCGAGATGCTTCGCCACGTGATAAATCGTCGTGCCCGCATCCAGAATCACGCTCTGGTTTCCGCCAATCAATTCCGCGCACGCCCTGCCGATCGCATCTTTTTCATTTACCTGGTGCGTGTCGCGTGCCGTGAAGGCAAATTCATCACTTTTCGGCGCCACTAGTCGCGCCCCGCCATGCGTGCGGCGTAAATTTCCTGCTGCTTCAAGCGCCGTCAAATCGCGCCGGACAGTCGAAATGGAAGCATCCACACAATGAGATAATTCTTCCAGCGACGCGAATTCTACCCGCTGAAGATAAGCTTCCAGGCGGTTTTTGCGCTCTTCTGCCGTCATTTTTCCATAATCTGGCAGATATTGGAAGATTTTGCAAGAAAAATGTTGACTTAAAATCAAATATCTGTCAAATTCAGGCAAACATATGGAAGTCGCACCGCCTGCACCACATCGGGCCGTCGTCGAACATCTCGTTCGCCGCGCGGTTTACGAGCGTCTTGGCAAGCCGCTGCCGCATAATGCAACCGCCCCAAATCCACTGGTCGTGAACGTCAGCGCGCGTCATTGCCATCTCACGCCCCAGGCGGTCGAAGCGCTTTTCGGTACAGGCCACAAGCTTACCGTTCACAAATGGCTTTATCAGGAAGGGCAGTTCGCCGCGAAAGAAACCGTCACGCTCATCGGCCCCCGCAGCCGCGTGATTTCCAATTTGCGCATTCTCGGCCCCTGCCGTGATTTGAACCAGGTGGAACTGGCATACACGGATGGCATCGCACTGGGCTTCGAGCTTCCATTGCGCAGTTCCGGAAACATCAAAGGCACGCCAGGTGCTATGTTGATGGGCCCTGCCGGATTCTTTGAAATGGAACAGGGCGTCATTCGCGCCATGCGCCACGTTCACATGAATCCGACCGACGCGGACTTTTACGGGGTCAAAGCCGGTGATCATATGAAGCTAAAAATCGGCGGCGATTGCGGTATCACCCTGGATAAGATGCTTTGCCGCGTGGACAAGAGTTTCAAGCTGGAAGTGCACATTGATACCGATGAAGGCAACGCCTGCAACCTGCAGCCGGACACCCCGGTGGAACTGGCAAAATAATTTTCGATTAACCCAAACCTCAACCAAAGAAAAAATATGAGTGATGCAATAGGAATGATAGAAACCAAAGGCTACGTCGGCAGCGTGGAAGCCAGCGACGCCATGGTCAAGGCGGCGAACGTTACCTTGATCAAAACCGTCTCCATCGGGGGCGGACTGATCACGGTCCTCGCCAAAGGCGACGTCGGCAGTATCAAGGCCGCCGTGGATGCCGGCGCGAAGGCCGCTGCGAAAGTCGGCGAATTCGTCGCTTCCCACGTCATCGCCCGCCCGCATGAAGATCTGCTGGGCGTTTTCATCGGTAATGGCGCCGCGCCTGCCAAAAAATAATTTAACCATCAACTCTTAACGAATATGTCAAAACAAGCTGTTGGAATGATTGAAACCAAAGGATTCTGCTCCGCCATGGAAGCTGCTGACGCCGGCCTGAAGGCCGCGAATGTGCGTGTGACCGGCTGGGAAAAAGTCGGCAGTGGGTATGTCACGGTGTTTTTCCGTGGCGAAGTCGCCGCCGTGAAAGCTGCGACGGATAGCGCCGCCGCCGCCGCCGCAGAGATCGGCTCGGTCGTCAGCGTGCAGGTGATTCCCCGCCCGCATGACGGATTGACGCTGCTCGGCAAATGGTTTGAATAATTTAGCGGGCGAATTGCCCGTCGTGAAATGAAGATCCTCGTGGCCAATATCGGTTCGACGTCGCTCAAGTGGCAACTGTTTGATTTCTCAAACGGCGAGCGCCTCTTGCATAAAGGCGGCTTCGAGCGCGTGACCGACTATCATCGGGCGGTCGAGGATTGCCTGGCTGAGCTCAAAAAAGCCAATGCCATTCGCGAGGAAAGCGAATTAAATGCTGTCGGCTTCAAAACCGTTATCGCCAAAGATGTCACCGGCTGCGTGCGGCTTGATGAACGTGTCTTGAAAGCTATGGCGGATTACAACGGCCTCGCGCCGGCGCACAATCCACCCTACATCACTGGCATCAAACTCTTCGCGCAACGCGTGCCGCAGGTGCCGCTCATCGCGCTTTTTGAAACGGCCTTCCACCAATTTGCCCCGGAAGCCACGCAGCGCTATGCCGTGCCGGATTCCTGGCTGAAAATTGGCATTCGCCGCTGGGGCTTTCATGGTGCGAGCCATAAATTTATCGCGGAACGCTCGGCTGAATTGCTTTGCCGCCCCGATGTGGCCGAACGCGCGCGACAATTATATGTACACAACGGCGATGTAAAAATTTCCGCCGCGCCCTTGCGCGTGATTTCCTGCCACCTGGGCGGCAGCTCGAGTGTCACCGGAATTTTAAATGGCGCTTCCATCGGCACCAGCATGGGCCTCAGCCCGCAATCCGGCCTGCCGCAAAACAACCGCGTCGGTGATCTGGATTCTGAAGCGCTGCTTTATGCCGCCAAAACTTTGGGCATCGGCGTTGAGGAAGCGCAGAAGCAGTTAACCACACGCTCGGGCCTGCTCGGGTTGAGCGGCGTTTCCAATGACGTTCGCGATATCAAGGCCGCTGCTGATAAAGGCGATAAGAACGCCAAACTCGCGCTCGATGTTTTCGTGGCCAGCACCCGCCAGTGGATCGGTGCTTACTTTTTGGAATTGAACGGTGCGGACGCAATCGTCTTCACCGCCGGCACGGGCGAAAACAACGCCTGGACGCGTGCCGCCATCTGCGCCAACCTCGGCAACCTCGGCATCAAGATCGACCCGGACAAAAATAATTCCACCCGCGCGGTGGAAGCCATCATCAGTGCCCCGGATTCCCAGGTGAAAATTTTCGTGATTCCCGCCAACGAAGAACTCGTCGTGGCGCGTGAAGCCAAACGCTTTTTAGATTCTCAAAAAAATTAAATTAACCATCAACCAAAGTATAAATATGCCACAAGCAATCGGACTCATTGAAACACGCGGACTCGTCGCCCTCGTCGAGGGCACGGACGCCATGCTCAAGGCCGCGAACGTCGAGCTCGTCGGCCCGGTCACCCAGGTCGGTAACGCTCTCGTGACCGCGTGCGTGGTGGGTGACGTCGCCGCCGTCAAGGCCGCGACCGACGCCGGCGCGCAGGCCATTAAAGCTCTCAAGGGTGAGCTGGTCAGCGTTCACGTCATCGCGCGCCCGCACAACGACGTCGAAGCGGTATTGCCGAAAAAGAAGTAAGCGGGAAGGTTCGTTGAAGGGCGGAAGCGATGAACGCCATGCCCGCGACGGCCCTTAGCGCGAAATACGTTTAACGTTTTAACATTTATGTTTCTGGCCAAAGTCGAAGGCAACGTGGTCGCCACGAAGAAAAGCCCGAATCTCTCGGGCCGCAAACTCCTCTTGCTGCGCCCGCAGCTAGTGGACGAAAAAGACCCGACGAAATTTCGCCCCGGCGTGAATACTATCGTGGCGGTGGACAGCGTCGGCTGCGGCGAAGGCGAAATGGTCTTGTTCTGCCAGGGCAGCAGTGCCCGTCTCGCCCCCGGCTTGAAAGAATCGCCAGTGGACGCCGTCATCGTGGGCATCGTGGATAGCGTGGATGTTTTTAATAAACAGATTTTCAGCACGAAAGGTTGAGTGAATTGTCATGAGCGCCGTGAACGAAACAATGATCCGTGACGTGGTGTCTGAGGTGCTTGGGAAGTTGAATGGCCGGAGCTTCTCTCCAGTCTCCGCGCCCACTACGTCTCCATCTGCATCTCCGTCTCCGCGTGTCCAACCTCCCGCACCCGCATCCGCGCCAGCTCCCGCCGCTTCGAAGTCCTGCGCTTGCGAGCACAAGAAATCTTCTAAAGCAAACGTTGCTTTGCGGGGAAAATATGGCGTGTTTCAGGATGCCAACGAAGCCTGTGAAGCCGCTCAGGAAGCGTATTTGCAGCTCAAGGAAAAAGGCGTTGAGGCCCGGCGCAAGATTGAAGAGATCGTCAAGACCATGGCCGAGAAAAATGCCGAGCCTTGGGGCAAGATGGAGCTCGAAGAAACCAAAATCGGCCGGCTCGACCACAAAATCGCCAAGCTCAAAATCATCAAGCTTGTTCCCGGCGTGGATTGGATCCGCCCCGATGGCCGCAGTGGCGACCATGGCATCACGCTGGAAGAATACACGCCTTTCGGCGTCATTGGTGCGGTCACGCCCAGTACTCACTCTGTCCCGACATTGAGCGGCAATATCGTAAACATCGTCGCCGCCGGTAATGCGGTCGTTTTCAATGCGCATCCGAGCGCTGCGCGTTGTGCTGCCCACGCCGTCCGCGCTTATAACGAAGCCATCTACCGCGAGACCGGCATCGAAAATATCGTGACCATCATCGAGAAGCCGACCCTCGATAGTTTCGCTGCCATCTGCAAGAACGACAACGTCCGTCTGCTGCTCGTCACTGGCGGTCCGGCCGTTGTGAAGGCAGCCATGCAAACCGGCAAGCGCGCCATTTGCGCCGGCCCGGGAAATCCTCCAGTGCTCGTGGACGACACCTGCTGTACCAAGCGCGCCGCCAAAGCCATCATCGCCGGCGCGGCCTTCGATAATAATTTGCTCTGCATCGGCGAAAAGGAAGTCTTCGTGCTCGACGAAGTCGCCGACAAATTGATGCAGCAAATGTCCGAGAACGGCGCGGTGAAATTGAATCCCGCGCAACTCGACAAGCTCACCAAGGCCGCTTTCACGTTTAAAGAAGGCCAGGGCGGTGGTTGCGCTCATGCGAGTGTGAACCGTGATTTCATCGGCAAAGACCCGGAAGTCCTCGCCCGCGCGGCCGGCGTGAATATAGGTCGAGACACCCAATTGCTTTTTGCCGAGACGGACGCGAAGCATCCCTTCGTCGAAGAAGAACAAATGATGCCGTTCCTGCCCATCGTACGCGTCAAGAGCGTCGAGGAAGGCATCGAGCGTTCGCTCGAAGCCGAGCACGGCTACAAGCACACCAGTATCATCCATTCGCATGACGTGGAAAACATGTCTGCTATGGCCCGTGCGTTGGACACCACGCTCTTTATCAAGAACGGCGCCTGCATGACTGGCCTGGGCCTCGGCGGCGAAGGTTACTTGAGCTACTCCATCGCCACTCCCACCGGCGAAGGCGTTTCGAACCCCCGCACGTTCACGCGCGTTCGCCGTTGCGTGATGGTGGACCAATTGAAAATTTATTAGAGCTATGTTACTGGCACGCGTCGAAGGCAACATCGTAGGGACCCGGAAGCATCCGAGCCTCGAAGGTAGCCGCATGATCATCTGCCAGCCCATCGGCGCCAACGGTGAGCCCGAAAGCGCGCCCATGGTGGCGCTCGATCCGCATGGTGCCGCTGTGCACCAGGAAGTGATTATTTCGTCCGACGGCATGGCCGCGCGGCAAACGGTGGGCGATGACAAAAGCCCCGCGCGCTGGATGGTCGTCGGCATTGTAGACGAACACGAACCGGGAAAACGAATTTGAAACTGGGAACTGTCATCGGCCGCGTCACCTTGAGCAAGAGCGTGGACTCTTACGAGGGTGGCACGTTTTTGGTCGTAAGCCCCTTGAGCCACGGCCAGTTCGAGGCCGGACTCGACACGCCCGCCGCCATGGGCACCGAGCCAAGTCTCATGATTTATGACAGCCTCGGCGCGGACGTCCGGCAGATTGTCGGATTCGAGGAAGGCCGCGAGGCCGCCCAGCCGTTCGACGAGCCGACGCCCGTGGACGCTATCAGCGTCGTCCTCGTGGATGAAATGTTTTATCGCCCGTGGAAAGGCTAAATCAAAATTTATATGAGCAGGATTATTAGCATTCGGGATGTCAAAGAAATGGTTCGCAACGGCCAGGATATTAAAACTATCCCGTCCGATGCCATCATCACGCCATCGGCGCGCGATTATATTTTCGAAATCGAATCGAACGGCGGGGCGCCCCAGATGGGTACACCAAAATCCAACGGCAGCAGCTCCAGTAACAATGGTTCGCCTTCGGCCGATGGCAAATTGTCGCCGCCGTCCCGGCCGCCCAATTCCAAATCGTCCAAGTCCGAGCTCGAAGCATTTTTTTATTCGCCTTACGCGCACAGTTTGAAGCAGCAGATTTGCGAGATGGGCCGCCGCCTTTGGGAGCGCGCCTACGTGGATGGCAACGGCGGCAATATGGCCATTCGCGTCGGCGAAGACATCGCCATTTGCACCCCCACCCTCGTCAGCAAAGGCTCGCTCAAGCCTGAGGACATGTGCCTCGTGGACTTCCAGGGCAACCAGCTTTGCGGCACCAAAAAACGGACCAGCGAAATCCTCATGCACCTGCAGATCATGCAGAAACAGCCGCAGGCCGTCGCCACGTGCCATTGCCATCCGCCCTACGCCACGGGCTTCGCCGTTGCCGGCATCGTGCCGCCCACGTGCATGGTGCCCGAGTACGAGGTCTTTGTGAGCGTCGGCATCGCGCCCTATCGCACACCCGGCACGCCCGAGATGGGCAAGCTCGTCTCCGAACTCGTCGGCCAGTACAACACCGTCCTCATGGCCAACCACGGCGTCGTGTCGTGGAGCCACAACAACATCGAGGAAGCCTACTGGCGCATGGAAATTGTCGAGGCCTACTGCCGCACGCTCCTCGTCACTGCACAGCTTGGCAAAGCGCCGAACACTTTCACGCCCGAACAACTTAAGGATCTTCTCAAAATCAAGCAAAGCCTCGGCTACGTCGATCCGCGCATCGGCATGAAAGAATGCGAACTCTGCGACAACTCCGAATGGCGTCCGGGCGTCGCCTGCGGCATTAACACCACTGCCAAAACCACCGTGGGCCTCGACGCCGAAGCCGAAGAAGCAGTAAAAGCCATCACCGACCAGATTTTGGCGAAGATAAAATAGTCGATGGTCATGCCTGATCAGATTTTGCAGGCCGCCATGCCCAGGGTACTGAATCAAAGCGCAAGGAAGGTGCGGAAGATGGTGCTGGACGAAGGGCAATAATAAAATGGTCGCCTTCTTCAATACTTTCAGGGGATTGTTCGCCGTGTTGCCAATGAAACATCCGATGGACCGTAATCTGGTATCGTCCGGGCTCAATGGTAAACGGACGATCCTCATGGTCGGGAAAATGATATTCTTTAAACTGCGCGCACATTGTTAGATTGTCATAGCTTGTGAAACACAATTGGCCAGATGTGGCCAGGAAACCTGACACGCTTTCAACGGGATGGAAGTTAGAACCTGATGGAGGATTGGCGGTAATACGGATTTGCAAGTCGCACTCAGGACAGCCCCATGCAAAAATCCGCTCTTGCTCCATCTGAGATGCGATCTTTGCAGTCAGACGGTGGTAGTCCCAATCAGCCATGTCTTTATCGTACGTAGCAATATCTAAAACAGCCATATAAGCAGGGTCTGTCGCGTGGTTGAAGACCATGTCAGCTTTTCCGAGATTACAAGTGGGATAAAGAAATTTCACGTTTGTCCCAGTGTCACCGCATATTTCCGCGTGAGCGCTGATAACTCTGTGCAAACGGATTTATATTGCGGGTCATCCGCGAGGTTTTTCATTTCCAGCGGGTCCGCTTTCGGGTCCAGCAGCATCGCGCCGTTTTCTCCATTCGGGCCGTACTCGGCATAGCGCCATTGTTCCGTCCGCACGGCAGTGCCGTGCAACGTTTTGCCGTCCTCACTCCACACGCTGTACGCCGGGTTGTCCCACGCCGCCTGCGGGTTATTGATCAGCGGTACAAGGCTGTTACCTTCGCAACCCTCCGGCACCGGCAGGTGGCACAGTTCCGCCAGAGTCTTGTAAATATCCAGCGACTGCACGATGCGATAGCACGATTGCCCGTTGCCCTTTGCGCCAGGCACGGCTACGAGCAGGGGCACGCGCGTGCCCATTTCAAACAGCGACCCCGCCTTGGACCATTTCCCCTTCTCGCCGAGCTGATAACCATGGTCGGCCAAGAACACGATGATGGTATTGTCCCGCAGGCCGAGAGTGTCCAGTTCTCCCACCACGCGGCCGATGTTCCAGTCCATCCACGAAAGCGAAGCGATATACGCACGGATGACTTCCTTCGCCTCGGCCACGCTCGCGCCGCGGCCGATGAATAAATCAGCGTTGTTCGGGCGAATCGCCGCGCGCGGAAATCCCGGCGGTACCGTCGGCATCGAGGCGAAGTCTGGCGTGAGCGTAATGTTATCGACATTATACATGTCAAAAAACTTTTGCGGCGCGGTCGGTGGGCTGTGCGGCTTCACGAATCCACACGCAATAAAGAACGGCTGGTCTTTGTAATGTTGCAGGTTGGCAATCGTGCGGTCGGCGGTGTGATAATCGCCGTGGCCCTCGCCGTTGCCGTTGAGAATGACGATGCGGTCGGAGTAAACCGCGCGTTCACGTCCCGGGTTATCGCCCGTGCCCACGCCGGCCAGGCGTGGCGACTTCATATCCCGCGGCGTCTTTTCGGCAATCTGTGTGATGTCCTCGACCTTCCCGGCGTCGTGCGATTGCATGCCGCCCTCGTCATCCTCCGTCCATTTCGAGGCCTCGTCCCAGGCCTTCGGATCATCAATGCCGCCATGGAAAATTTTCCCTTCGCGCACGGACACGTAACCGTTCTGCCGGAACAATTGCGGCAGGCTGGTCCAGTCCGGGTGCAGGTCGCGAAACGCCGTGCGATTGCCCAGCACGCCGGTCTTTGTCGCCGGCCGCGCTGTCAGCAGCGACGACCGCGACGGGTTGCAGAGCGGGAACTGGCAATAGTTCCGGTCGAACCGCACGCCTGATTTCGCGAGTGCGTCGAGGTTCGGCGTCTTCGCGTTGAACATGCTGTTGTAGCAGCCCAGCTCGACGCGGCAATCGTCCGACATCAGGAACAGCACGTTGTACTTCTTTGCGGGCAGCGATGATTTCTGCGCTGTCGAAATGTATGGGAAGGAAATCGCTGCCGCAGTGCCGAGGGCGGTTTTACCGATGAATGTACGGCGGGTAATCGGGCTCATATGGAATTAGATACAGATAGATTGGCGGAGGTTTCGATATTTGAAAATCGCCATTTGTGTTGAGGCGTTCTATTAGCTCGCCCTGCCAGGGCTTCGCCAAGTTTGTATTTTGTCGGATTGAGAGGATTAATCTTTGCATAATGCATGGATAGGCGGGCGTTTTGATTGTTCATTTTGTGGCCTCATCGGTTGATAACCCCTGATTACCAAGGATAACCATGACTTTGGGAGCTATTTTCACCGATGGCATTCGAACGGCTAAGCTTACAGTCATGAATCTATTATTACTTATAATCGTCCTGCTTCTCCTCTTCGGAGGCGGCGGGTTTTACTTTGGCGGCCCCGTCGTAGGCGGGAGCGGGTTGGGTTTGGTCTTGTTGATCTGCCTGATCATCCTTTTGGCCGGCGGGTTCCGCCGGGGAAGAGGTTAACCGCCCAAACCAACTGCTGAACCGGAGACTAATTTAATTATGAAAACAAAACTATTGTCCCTCGCGGCCCTGCTCATCCTGGCAGCCACCGGATGCAACCAGTCCAACAATGCCGATCAAAGCCCGGCGAACACCAATTCAGCCGCCCAAAACGTGGAGCAAGGCGCCTCGAACGCCTGGCAAGATACCAAAAATGCGGCCACCAATGCCTGGGGCGATATGAAGAGCGGAGCCACGAACGCCTGGAACCACACCACGAATGCCATCAACGGCGGTTCAACCAATTAATTTCTCAACCAACCAATAACAAATAAACGACCTATGAATACTCTTGAAATCAAAGGCGATTGGAACATTGCGAAAGGCAAGTTGAAACAGAAATGGGCCAAGCTGACGGACGACGATCTTCAATTCGTGGACGGCAAAGAAGATGAATTGATTGGCCGCATCCAAAAGCGCACCGGCGAAGCTCGCGACAATATCGAACGCGCGCTGCGTGAATCGTGCGAATGTTCCAAGTAACTGAATCCGGGGTTGCTTCCCTGACCGGAGGCAGCCCCGTCAAAGCATCAAAATTCAACCGACAAAATTATGCATCTTTTACTTACTCCGATGTTGGGCACGCTCGTCTGGGTTGGCGGTGGCGGGCTTGGGCTGATTCTGCTCATCGTGATCATTGTCCTGATCCTTCGCTGACGGACTACCACGTACTATGCAGTGAGCAGATGCCTGTCAAAACGGCAGGTGGCGCCTTTGTAAGGACACGTGCCCTCCCCCCCCGCCCCCCTTTAGTAGGCTACAATAGGTTACAGTAGCTTTCAGTAGGCTTCAGGTTTGGAACCGCGGATTACGCGGATTGTCGTCACCCAAAGGAAAAAAGGATTGTTATTTTTACCCTTCTAAAGGCTTCCGAAGCCTTCTAAAGGTTTCTGAAGGCTTGCAAGCTAAATCCGCCGAGCCGGATGCCAAATGCGGATACACTCGCAGACTCGCCCGCTTCGCGGATATGGATGGGCTTACGCCTATGTCTTACCCCGGCTTAAAAGCCGGGGCTATATTTCTATCGCCCTGACGGGGCTTCAATCAGGTTTGCTGCGCAAACCATTTTAAAGACAGGCGAAGAGACACATGTGTCATGCCTGTCCCACTCTATATGTCAAAGAACATCAAGCCGCCACAGCGGTGGCAACGGTCATTTTATCACGTCCTTGATGATGACGTTAGGGAAACTTGACTCCGAGTTGTTCACGCCAAGAGCGCCCATGCCGGATCAAAGTTCCGATGGATAGCCTGTCGTGCGCCCGCAAACTTGAGCTTTGGGGGCTGCGTTGCTACTTTGCCGGTCATGCAAACCGGTGAGGACACCAGGCCACCCGCCGCATTTTCCGAATCGCGCGAGAAGACGGTTGTCCTGCTGCTTTGCGTCGTGGCGGCGCTTCATGTCCTGCTGTTCTCGGCGGCATTCCCTTTTTTCAACAATGTGGATGAAGGCATCCATTTTGACCTGATTGTGAAGTATTCGGAGGGGCACGTGCCGCAGGGCAAGGAGCTGGTCTCCCCGGAGTCGGCGTCGTGGCTGGCGCAGATGAATTCCCATGCGTATCTGGGAATGCCCGGCCAGTTTCCGAACGGGCAACTGCCGCCGCCGCCATGGACATTGCCAGCGGGCGCACAACAGCGGGTACTGGCGGAGCGAAGCGCGAGCTGGCGGGCGCAGCAAAATTACGAAGTCTCGCAGGCGCCACTCTACTACGCGCTGGCGGGTTTTTGGTGGGACGTCGGCGGATGGCTTGGCCTTGCGGATGGACGGTTGTTGTATTGGCTGCGCTTTCTAAATGCGCTGATGATGGTGGCCGCGGTGTGGTTCGCGTATGCCGCCGCGCGCGTGGTGTTTTTTGATAACATCTTTGTTCGTTTCGGCGTGCCCGCCCTGCTGGCGTTCATGCCGCAGACCGCGTTTTATTCCCTGGGGAATGACGTCCTTTCTTTGGCGTGCTTTGGCGCGACTTTTTATTTCCTCCTGAAATGGCTGCATAACCCGGGGGCCGCTGTGGGCGGGCTGACGGGCCTGGGGTTTGCCGCGACGTACCTGGCCAAAATCAGTAATTTGCCGCTGCTGCTGATTGTCTTAATCGTAGTGGTAATGAAAACCAGCCAGCGATCCGAGAAGGTGTACCGGCGCGCCGCCACGGAAGCGATGGTCGGGTTCCTGTGCTGCGCCATTCCGCCGATTGCCTGCTGGATGGTTTGGTGCCAAATCAATTTCGGTGATCTCACGGGCTCCGGGGTGAAAACGGATTTTCTGGGCTGGACGATCAAGCCGTTCAGCCAATGGTGGCAGCATCCGATTTTTCTTCCCGCCGGTCTCTGGACATATTTGTCCGGGCAACTGGGGACATTGTGGCAGGGAGAATTTTGGTGGCATCACCAGCCGATGGCTTTGCCGTGGACGGGCGTGATCTACACTGTCGTCTCCCTGGTGCTCATTGGCGCGGCGGCGCCAGCGCTCTTCCGGCGATTTTCAACCGATCCCGCACAACGTAATGCCCTCCGGATAAGCCTGGCGTGTTTCCTGGCGATGCTGGGATTTTTCGCGGTGCTATCGATCGCCTATGATTTTCACAATTGCCCGTATCCCTCGCGCGACTATCCATATTTCACTTCGGGCCGACTACTGCTTGGCGCGGCAATTCCTTTTCTGCTGCTGATAGTTTACGGCCTGGATCGCCTGTTAAACCGTTTGGGAAACATTGCGAAATTTGCCGTGCTGGCCATCATGATTGGAGCGATGTTGTGGGTGGAAATTATTACGGACATGCCGGTTTTCTCGAACGACTATAATTGGTTTCACCTGCCTTGAAATGACTGATATTCCACCCAACGATTTTATGCCGGACCACGCCCGTTGCCTGGCGCGCAGCTTCAGGAAATGGACGAGACGCGATCTGTTGCCGGGAGATTTTTCGGATGGCGAACTTGCGGAAAAACTTTTTTACGCGCCGTTCATCGTGGTTTCGCACGGAACGCAGGCAGACCCGGTTTTGAATTACGGCAATCGCGCGGCACTGGCTTTATGGGAAATGTCATGGGATGAATTTACGCGCACGCCTTCGCGGCTGACGGCGGAAGCCCCTAATCGCGAGGAGCGCGCCCGGCTGCTGGAAATAGTTACGCGCAACGGATTTATTGACGATTATTCGGGCATCCGAATTTCTAAAAATGGCCGGAGATTTCAAATTACCCGCGCCATTGTATGGAATTTGGTGACTGAGAAGGGTGAACCCTGCGGCCAGGCCGCGACATTTTCCGAGTGGAAATTTGTTTAAAAGCGGTTGAACATATTGGCCTGATATTCATCTAACTTATATGCAATTGAATCTCGCTAAACTGGCCATGGCGGTAGTGCCCGTAGCAGTCATTTTGGGAGTGGCATTTTACGTGACACACGCGCAGCAGACCAACGACGATTCAGCACCTCTCACCCCTTATATGGAAACAAATAATTTTAAAAAACCGGATGCAGCGGAGCTTAAAAAGAAACTGACGGCCGAACAATTCGCCGTGACACAGCAATCGGCCACGGAACCGCCGTTTGCCAATAAGTATTGGGACAACCATGCCGTGGGCATTTACGTGGACATCGTTTCGGGCAAGCCACTATTTAGTTCACTGGATAAATTTGATTCCGGCTGCGGCTGGCCGAGTTTTACGCAACCGCTCTCCAGCACGGATGTGGTCGAACACGTGGATAATTCGTACGGCATGGAACGGACTGAAGTGCGCTCGATCCAGGCTGATTCGCACCTGGGCCATGTTTTTGATGACGGCCCGGGGCCGACGGGTTTGCGTTATTGCATCAATTCCGCATCGCTGCGTTTTATTCCTGTGGATAAAATGCAGGCGGAAGGTTATGGCAGTTATTTGGAGCCCTTCATCAAAGCGGGACTCTATTCGCCCCAAAATACGTCTACGAACAGTCCGTCGGCAAACAAGTAAGGGTGGCTAAAATTGCCCCCTCACCCCCCAGCCCTGCCCATGAACATTTTAATCAGGGCCTCGCGGACTCGGCTGTGAAGAAGCTCGCCCTCACCCCGGCCCTCTCCCTCGAGGAGAGGGGGAATCATTGGCCGATCCCTTGAACGGCAACGATCGTTTTGATTCATGGGTCCCAGGCGCGAATTTTTTAGGGGAAATCTCTCCTCCGATGGGGGCGAGGGTGAAATGGTGTCCGTGTCCGATAAACCACAGCCTACTGACGGCGTTAATTTTTCTATAAGAAAGTAGTGGAGCTACTCCGAGATCAGTTTTTCCCACAATTCCTGGTTGAGGAGGGCTTTTTGGAGGAAATCCGTCTGGCCAGTGGGCGCCGGCAAAGGCTCGGGTTTCAGCGGCAAGCGCAGGAGAAACGTGGTGCCGAAGCCCGGAGTGCTGCGCGCTTCCATTTTTCCACCGTGGTGATGGATGATGAAAAAGCAGGCCATGAGGTGGATACCGTATTCGGAAGCGACCCGGCCCTGCACGGCAAACGGATCGAAGACGGCGCGTAATGCGTCCTTGGGCAGGCCGGGCCCATCATCGCCAATTTCAACGACGATTTCCGGTTTGGCCTGATCGACAAATTCGGCAGACAGCTTGATGGAAGTACCGGCAGGTAAAACAGAGAGTTCTTCTTTCAACAACAGTTCAAACAAACGCTGGAACTTGGGTTTGTCCACACGCAACTTGGGCAAGGTGGCGGGAATGTTATTTTCAATGCCGATGCGGCGGGCGGTGAACTGGTCCCCGAGCGATTTCAAGGCATCACCAATGACATCGAACAAATTAACCTCGTCAGCAAACGTGGAAACCGGATTATCCGAAGCCACCCACAGATCTTTGAGGAGAGAATTAATTTTCTCAATTTGGGATTGCACGTTCTGGTGGTAGTCCTTCCAGAAATCGGGATTGCGCAGACTGTTCAAATCCGTTTTTTCCTCGTTCATTTTCACCGGGGCGAGATCGAGGAAGGTTTTAACGGCCACGAGCGAATTACGGATGTGATGGCTCAAGCCCGCAGCCAGCAAACCAAGGCTGACAATGCGGTCGGCAATGAGCATGTTATGGAGCACGGACATTTTTTCCGCGAGCAGCCGGTCGCGCTCGGTCTGCACCATAAAAAATTGGAGGCCATGCTTGAGAGTTTCCTCCAAGTGCGGAGGGTCCCATGGCTTGGAAACGTATTTATAAATCGCCCCGCTATTGACGGCGGCGATGGCGGCGTCAAAATCGGCAAACGCAGTCACCAGAATGCGAATAATGCGCGGGCGCAGTTTGCGGGCGCGCTCCAAAAGCCACACGCCTTTTTCCCCGGGCATACGCTGGTCGGTCATCAGGATGCCGATTTCATCTTTGTGGGTTTCGAGCAACTGGAGGCCGTCCTGGGCATTGTTGGCCGTTAAAACCCGGAAATCGTCGCCAAAAGCCCGCGTGAAGGCCACAAGGGACATCTCCTCGTCGTCCACATAAAGGATGGCGAATTTTTTATAATCGTATTCGTTCTGCATTTTTAGGTTTCGCTCAACTTACATTCGACGGGACACCGGCACGCACGACGGGAACAGGCGGAATTACTGCTGCCTCGGTTTTGCGCGTGCGTTTCTCCGGAAAATCCAGGATAAACTCACAAAACCGGCCAGGCTCACTCACAACATTAATGTGGCCGCCGTAACCGCGCACGATGCGATGGCAAATGCTCAGCCCCAGGCCCATGCCTTCACCGACGTCTTTGGTGGTAAAGAAAGGGTCAAAAATTTTGGCCATATTTTTCTGCTCAATACCGGTGCCGTTATCGCGGACAACAATAATACTTTTGCCATCCTCGAGGCGGCCTTCAATTTGAATGACCGGCTTTTCTTCGCCCTCAAACTTCTTGTGACGCAGAGCGTCGAGCGAATTCTGGAGGAGATTCACGAGAATGTGAACTAATTTGTTCCGGTTGGTTTGGGCAATCTGGCCGGGAGGGATTTTATTTTCGATTTGTACTTTGTCCTTCCATTCTGTCGTCAAAAAGCGCAGGGACGCATTGGTGGCCTCAGCTACATCTACTGATTCCGGCAGGTCCGAATCCGGATGGGTAAAAACGCGCAAATCGGAAACGATGGTTTGCACCCGTTTAAGACCTTTTTCGACGTCGCTGATCACTTCATCATACTCGGCCTGCTGTTCGGGAATGATGTGCTTGCTCTTTTTGCGCAGGGTGAAAACACCGGTGGTGGCAAAGTTTAACGGATTATTAATTTCGTGGATAATGCCGGCGCTCATGCGCCCCAGCGACGCCAGTTTCTCCGATTGCACCAATTGTATTTCGTTCTCTTTGAGTTGCTGGAGGCTGACGGCGAGGGCTTTGCTGCTCTTATCCACTTCGCAGCGGGAAACAAACTCGCTCACCCGCACACCGCTGTGATAATAAGTGCCCGCGATGATCGCGAGGCAACAGGACATCAGGAAAAATAAGTTGTTTACGAAAATGACTTTGTCAAAGCCTGCTTTTGAAAAAACGCAGGCCACTGAATAAAGCAACAAAACCAGCGCCACACAAACTACGCTTTGCCAGAAGGTCCAATCCAGCACTACGGCCAGAACCATTAGCACCAAAATCAGGCCGGCGTAATAGGGCGATCCGCTTCCCTGCGTCATATAAATCATCCACGCAATCGTGGCTGAAGGAAGAAACAGCAGCACTATGCCCTGAAGATGATAATGTTTTCTTCCGAAGTTAGTTCCTAAAACAAAAAAGAGCGCACCCATCAGGAAGGAACATAATAACCGGGCGAAAAAGAATTCCAAAGTCTGTCCCTTATAAACGTAATGATCCAGCAAGGCAAAGATCGGGACCATCACGATGCCAAAGAGACATCCCAGTTTGGTTTTATGGATCGTCGTTTCCCGGTCGTATTCTTTCCAGGCTTCGGCAAATTCTGGTGGGATATTGGGCATGTCAGTCCGGTTTGCGAATGTGGAGGAACAAGTTTACCGAGGTTGGCTCGGCAATGACGCGGGTGACCTCGCGACAGCGCGCGGGAACCATGGCCAGGAATTCATGGCTGTCGCGATAAAGCAACTGCCAGTCCAAAACAAATTCGATGAAGTTGCGGAACGGTTTGGAGTCATCCATATTCGCAATCAGCATGAGGCCACCGGGTAAAAGGGAATCATACCACAGGTCAATCAAAGCCCGGCAGGTATCGGGCGCCAGGTAATCGAACAGGCCGGCGCAATAAATGAGGTCAAACTTCTGCCCGTCACCGGTGTTTTGACGGGTACGCTTCAAGAGCTCATAGACCGACATCTGCTGGGTCTGCACAGCGGTGCGCCGGGAATGTTCGCGCTTGATCCCGGCCAGGGTATCGCCGGCGTGGACAAGCGTTTCCTGATTGAAGTCCACGAGCGTGAAATCAGCCCAGTCGCTTAATTGGGTTTCTCTCAAAAAATTCTGGGCTTCCCGGGCAGGACCACAGCCGACGTTGAGGATGCGCGCACATTTTTCGATACGAGCCGTGCGGGCGGTTTCGTTGAAGATATGCTCGCGCAGGTGGGCGATGCGATTGCGAACGGACAGCGCCGGCCATTGGCTCACCAGCAAAAAGTGGATCATCTTGTCGTAAAGAGAATTTCCTTCCGGCTGGTTGCGATGAATCATGTTCATCATTTCGTAATCGCCGGCGTAGCCATTGGGCTTGTGATAGGTGCGATGGGCGAACGGCGAACCGAGGAACAATTTTTGCCAGTGCTGGCGCACAAAATCCTGGTGAACCGTCCGTAATTCAGGTGGCAGCGCATAGATAATTTCTTCGAACCGCTCGTGACGGCGGTTGAAGGCGCTAATAACACGAGGCGCGACGACATCCAGGATGGCGCGTTCTTTGGCCGGTTTGTCGCTTTGGGTCTTGAGCCCAAACTCCAGTCCTTCCAACCAGTGCCGCACGCCGGTGAGGTAGGATTGGACATCGGTCACGAGCACTTTGAATTCATCAGAAATACGGTAACCATTCTGCCAGTTTTGAAAAAAGGCATTGTAGGCTTCCTCGAGGTTGGCGGGCGATTCCGTGGGCGGCAAAAAGAAGGCGGTCTCCGAACCCAGATTATAGAGCTTGGCTTCGCAAAGAAGCGAGGCGTCAGTCTGAATCACATTACTGACGACGGCGCGCCCAAAATAAATGACACGGTTTCCCGCGAAAATTTTGAAATTGTTCAATACTTCCGACGCGCGCAAGGTCGTGGCCAGATGGCCGGCATCAAAAATGGCTGCGTGGGGCGTGAGCTTCCCAAGGCCGGCGCGCAGTTCGGTCCCATCGGCCGCCTGGAAAGAAACTTCGTTTCCGGGGGCGGAATAGGCTGCGGAGGCAGCCGGCATCCTGGCAGCCTTTTTCCCGGAAGTGCGGGCAGGATTTCCGTTATTTTGGGAAACGATGCTCATTACGAAGGAAGATGAATCATTTTTTGGGCCAAAACAACGGGATTGTTTTTTGTTTAATGCGATAAAAGTATTGATTGAGCGGAAACAAGGAGTACCAGTCCACCACATTGGCATATTCGCGGGAAAGGCTTAACATCCTTAACATCGTTGATTTCCAGACACTTAAAGCTTAACACCCTCCTTAACAAGACAGATAGCATCCTTAACATCGTTGATAGGCAAAGATTTAAGGCTTAACATTAACGTTAACGGAGTCTTTAAGAACAATCTAAAGCCGATATTGGGAAGGTTAAATGGCTGTAGTTCTTTATACGAGCGAACCGAACTTGCGCAGCATGCCCGAGAGGGTCGAATTGAACTCGGCGGGTTTTTCCAGCATGAGAAAATGTCCCACTCCATTCATTAAGACGTAATCGCATTGGGAGCTCAATGAACGGACATAGGTTTCATAACCATTGGCCCACCAAAAGCTGGGCGCATTGATGACTGCCACGGGGATGTTGACCTTCTGCAAAATCCAATCGGGCTGGTCGGGTCCGAACATCCCAAGCATGGCGCCGAGCATGACGTGTTGCGGGGTGGTGAGCATTTCGGACATCAAGTGGTCGCGCAATGCCTCTGTGCCAGGAGTGGGGAAAAAAGAACCGATAAATTTTTTAGCGTGGTCGAGATATTGGGGAGTGGCAAAGGGACCGACCAGTGCCATGGCCTGTTCCGGCGTGCCATGGGGCCGACGCAGCAATCCATCCACGGAAACCAGCGCGGTTACTTTTTCCGGTGAGCGATGATAGATGCGGCACAGTACGGCCGCACCCATGCTGTGGGCGATAAACACTGCCTTGTCCACGCCCGCATCTTTAAGGACGGACAGGACAGCATCGGCAAAATGATCCATCGTGTAAGCGGTCTGCGGTTTATCACTCTGGCCGTGTCCGGGAAGATCGATAAAAATGAGCTTCGCTTTATCGGCGAGCATTGAAACCTGTTCGCGCCAGATACCCAGGTTGCATGCCCAACCATGGATGAAGACAAATGTTTGGTTTCCCTGGCCGAGGGTGACGTAATGAATTTTATTTGGGCCCAGTGAAGCAAAATGAGATTCCCCAGGCATAGGCGTGCTGTTGCCGGTGAGTGTCGGGTGGTGGTTTCCGATACTGTTCACAATCAATCGGTTAATGATATCAGACAGAATTCCTTCTGCAATCAGTTAGTTCCAGTTTTGGGGAATATTTTAATAGTGACGGGCTTAGAAATGTATTCCCGCGGAGACAATGAAGGCGCTGCTGAAAAAGCCGTATTGGCCATTAGCGGACTGGTTAATATTCCCTTCGATCTTTAATGACGGACTACTGCCGGTAACTGTGTGTGATGGGCCGTAGCCTAATTGATAAGCGACATCAAAATCAAATCGCTTGCCGGTGCGTCCAACGCCCACGCTAAAAAGATGCCGATTCAGGTCTGCCACCCAAGGCGTGTAATAAGTATTAGGGACCGAATTTTCATTGAAGGCATAGCCTGCACTCGCATGCCAGCCATGGTCAAAATAACGGGTTGCTCCCAGTTCGGCTATCCAACTTCCCTGCCAGCCAAAGTTTACAGTATTGTCTGAGTTCAAAGGAGGGTGCGGATTATCCTGATGAAGGTTTAAGGTGCCTAAGCTACTCCAGTGGGTGTAATTGCCATCCAGCTCCAAATTCCATTTGGCCGTGGGCCGGTAAGATATCCCGCTTACAACCGTCCATGGGAAAGTCATGTTCATATTAGCGGAATTATATACCGCAGGACTGATCACAGGCTGGACTTCGTAGTGAGTTTGACCATTAAGGGTCACGGTGGCTGAACTGCGAAACGTTGCCCCAAATGAAACTTTTTTTATCGGTTTCCAAAGGATACCGACATTGTAACCCGCGCTCCAGCCGGATCCCTTAAAATCGAAATAGTTAATTAATGTTGATGATGGAACGGGAACACCTTGAGCCGTTGTCATATCAACATAATTCACCATGGCACCGGCAGCGATGGAAAGTGACGGCAATATTTTCCATGCGACCGTGGGATTAATCGTGACGTACTTTAAAGAGGCACTGACGGCGATTTCCCGAAATCCGGTATCCTGGGGCCAATCCATATTTCCGCCGTAGGGAAAATAAACACCCAGCCCAAAACTTAGCGGCAGCTTTTCCATGCTATGAACATAGAAAGCCTGAGGAATGGCGGCTAGATTTGCCAAACCGTTATAAGTATTGCCATTGTTTGGATTGCGATAACTTGGGTTATAATAAACTCCATAAAGGCCGCCGCGGAGATTGTCTCCTTTGAGCTGGGTTATTCCGGCGGGATTATAGTAAATGGCCGATGGGTTATCAGCGGTGGCCACAAAGGCCTCGCCCCGTCCCATGGCAAATGCATCCTGGTCAGGAAGGCCAAAGCCGTTGGCCCAAAGCCTGTTGATGCAGCTTTGGAAAATTAAAACCGCCAGTAGAAATTTCAGTAAGTTGCTCACAATGAATAACATCCAACTGAACACCACCATTGAATCCGGGCGCGCACCTGTGCTGATACCTTTAGCGTATCGTCCGCGGCATTGCCAGCAGATTTCATGCAAATTTACTAATAATTAATTAAGCTTTTTGCGCTTTACATGTTTAAAGGTATCGGCTAAGAATGTTTTTACGGATGAAAACTCTAATGCGGTTCTCAGTCGGTATCCTGTTGCTCGGATTGGTTACTCTTCCAGCCCAGGCATTTACATCGCTGTATGTTTTTGGTGACGCACTTTCCGCCACTACGAACAATACTTCGGGGCTTGCCCAATACTACGGCAAACGCTTTTCCAATGGCCGCATCTGGGTGGAAGTGCTCGCGCAACGGCAAGGAATCCCTTTGGTCACCGATTGGTCTTACTTTGATAATGATAGCGCCAGCCTGGTAAACAATTTAAAGAGTTCTACCACCCCCATTCCCCCCACAGCGCTGGTGGTTGTTTGGTGCAATTGTTCCGATATTTTTGATTTGGCATACAATGGCGTTACCGATGCGTCTCAATGGCAGGCAGCCATCAAGCAAGATCAAGCATATGAGTTAAATGCCATTCAACTGCTTTACTCCAAAGGCGTCCGCACGTTGATTATGCCTAATGCGGTGGACTTAAGCATGGTTCCGGGTTTTGATTTGGAAGATACAGCGTCCTATTTGAAGACAATTCACCAGGAATGCATCGCCTACAATACCGCGTTTGCCAGTACATTGAACACAGCGCGCGCCTCCTTTCCGGGTTTAACAATTTATCAGCCGGACTTTTTCACGTTGTTAAATAATGTGACGGCCAATGCCAATACCTACGGATTAATTAATGCGCAATTAAATGGCGAAAACATTGATGCCATTGACGCATTAGGAAAAAGTGCTAATACAAACGGGCTGGGAGACAATTATGTTTATTGGGACTATTTGGATCCGACGGCAAAGTTTCATGAAATTATCGCTGACACTGTCCAGCAGCAGATTTCGCCGGCGCAAATCAGCTCAATTTCCGTCCAGGGCGATCCGTCGGGCAACACGGTCAACGTCCTGACATTGGCCAATGCGCCAATTGGCTTGAATGGCTTTGTGGATGGCTTGATAAACACGAATTCCGCAGGATCAACCGCATGGGCACCGGTAACCGGCTTTACCAGCGTTAACCAGAATCAATTGGTATCTTTCACCGCACCCCCGTTGCCTCCGATTCATGAGGCCAGCGGAAATGGTTCGATATACCCGGGCAATCCGGGCAATCCGGATACAGGCACGAGCAGCACAAATTCCGCGCCAGTCGGCGAAATACAATATTATCACTTGCGCTTTCCGCTCAGCTGGAACTGGCCGTGATCGTCAATGTGGTACGGGCGAAGCTGTCGCGGGTACTGTCTTAGATAAGGCTTCATAGCCCCAGCGGAGCATCCGCTCGGTGGTTTCCCAACCGATGCACGAATCGGTAATGCTTACGCCGTAGCGAAGGTCTTTCAAATTATTCGGGATGGGCTGGTTGCCTTCCACCAGGCTGCTTTCCACCATCAGGCCAATCAAAGACCGGGTGCCCTCAATTCTCTGGCTGATGACGCTGTGCCAGACATCTTCCTGCCGCGCAAATTTCTTTTCTGAATTGGCGTGGCTGCAATCCACCATCAGGACCGGCTGAAGTTTGTCGGAAATCAATTTCTCTTCCGCAGCGCGAATGCTTTCAGCGTCGTAATTGGTTTTGGCCCGTCCGCCACGCAAAACGACGTGGGCATGAGGATTTCCGGTAGTCCGGACGATACTGGTGACCCCTTCCTCATTAATGCCCAGGAAGCTGTGAGGATGACGTGTCGCGCCCATGGCATCAACAGCGGTCTGCAAACTTCCGTCGGTGCCGTTCTTCAAACCGACGGGCATGGAAAGGCCACTGGCCATTTCACGATGGGTTTGCGACTCAGTGGTACGCGCACCGATAGCTGCCCAGGAAATAAGCTCGGCAATATACTGCGGCACGACAGGATCCAGAAATTCCGTAGCGGCGGGCAAACCCATGCCGACAATCCCCAGCAGGAGTTCCCGCGCGATTTTGAGGCCGGTTTCGATGTCTTGTGAACCGTCCAGATGGGGATCGTTAATCAGACCCTTCCAGCCGATGGTAGTGCGGGGTTTTTCGAAATAAACCCGCATGACAATTTCCATACGATCGGCGAACTCTTTACGCAACGCATTCAAGCGTTCGGCATATTCGAGCGCAGACTTTTTTTCGTGGATCGAGCAGGGGCCAATGACCACCAGCAGGCGGGGATCTTCCTGACGCAAAATGCGGATAATGCGCTCGCGACTGCGGGCGACGGTGGCCGACGCGGCTTCGTCTGACGGTAACTGCGCCTTCAATTCCTTGGGCGAAAGGAGCCGGACGATTTCTTTAACATGTAAATTCTGCGTACGATACATGGCTATCAATTATACCATGGCTTTGCGGTGATAAAAGGCTAAAAAGCGGCCCGAACAGGCTTCTTAGGGGAGCAGCTGGTTTTAGCGTTTTGCCCGTTGCTCCGCGAAAAAGTTTTTCAAGAGGGCACGGCATTCGGCCTCGCGAACCCCTTGCGTAATGTCGCAACGATGATTCAGGGTGGGAAACTGCAGCAAATTCAGGGCACCGCCCGCGGCGCCTGCCTTGGGATCGGCAGCGCCAAAAATGACACGAGCAATCCGAGTATGAACGATGGCGCCGGCGCACATCGGGCAGGGTTCCTTGGTCACGTAAAGCGTGCAATCGGTCAACCGCCAATCACCGACAGCGCTCTGTGCCTGCGTGAGCGCCAGCATTTCGGCGTGCGCGGTGGCATCCTTGAGCAACTCCACCTGGTTGTAGGCGCGCGCGATGATTCTGCCTTCGCGCACGATCACCGCACCGATGGGCGTTTCTTCCGCCTCATAAGCGCGCGCTGCCTGGCGCAACGCTTCGCTCATAAAGAAATCGTCGCTGTGCAAGTCGATGACCGGTTCTTCTTTCATGCCTGGCATCAAGTTAACGCGCCCCAAACGATTCTTCCAGCGTCCAATCGTTTTTACCATCGAGATGGCAATGACAGTGCGCGGCAAAAAAACCGCCGCGAAATTTCCAGAACCAGGGCCAGATTTGCTCACGGTCGGTCTGCGGAATCTTGATTGAACCAATCTCCGAGCGGGCAAAGAATTGAAAACGTCCTTCGCGGCACGGGGGCGGCAGCGCTGTCAGTTTCTTTTTTATCTCAAACAAAAACATGAGCCAGTGCGTGTGGCCCTGATAACCGTGCTCGCTCACCAGGCCGGCCAGATGCAAATCAGAAGGCGCGAACTTTTGGCAGATTTCCTCTTCAGCCTCGCGACAGGCGCAAACGTAGGGGGACTCGCCGATGTCCATCTTCAATTTACCGCCGCAGGGGCTCCAAAAGCCGCGATTAGGCTCCTGGTTGCGCTCGAGCAGGAGAATGTCGTCCTGTTCGTTGAAGCAATAAAGCAGTGTGGCGACTTTGTAAGGCAATGACATTTACGATTTTGGATTTACGCGCGCCACAATTTTAGAAAAAGACTCGTAAATCGCAAATCGCATATCGTAAATTCTTCGGGATGAAAATATTTAAGATTGCGGCGCTGGCCGGTGACGGCATTGGCCCGGAAGTCATGCGTGAAGCCATCCAGGTCTTGCGCGCGGCGGAAAAGAAATTTGCATTTCAATTGGAAATTACCGAAGCGCCGGTCGGCTGGGCGGGGATTGACGCCGGCGGCAAGGCGTTGCCCGACGCCACGCTGGCTCTTTGTAAAAGTTCAGATTCGATTCTTTTTGGTTCGGTTGGGTTGCCGGACCGCGATCCGACCATTCCCAAAGAAGAACGCCCGGAACGCGCCGCGCTGTTGCGCATACGCAAAGAGTTTGGCCTCTTTGCCAATCTGCGGCCGGTAAAATTGCCCAAGGCCCTGGCCCATGCCTGCCCGCTGGCAAAAGAGCGGCAGGGCGATGGCATTGACATTCTGGTCGTGCGCGAATTGACAGGCGGCATGTATTTTGGCCAGCCCAAGAAGACGGAAGATATTGGCAACGGCCAAGCCCGCGCGATTGATACCATGGTTTATACCACGCCGGAGATCGAACGTATCGCGCATGTGGCCTTCAAGGCCGCGCAATTGCGGCGCAAGAAAGTGACGAGCATTGATAAAGCAAACGTCCTGGAAAACGGCGTCCTGTGGCGCGACGTCGTGACGCGGGTCGGCAAGCAATATTCCGGCGTGCAACTGGAACACCAATTCGTGGATAACGCCGCGATGCAATTGGTGCTGCGCCCAACGCAATTCGACGTGATGTTATGCGAAAATATGTTCGGCGACATTTTGAGCGATGAAGCGGCAGCCCTGGGCGGTTCGCTCGGCATGCTGCCCAGCGCCAGCCTGGGGGCAGGCAGCGGGGACAGGGTTTTCGGATTTTACGAGCCGGCGGGCGGCACCGCGCCGGACATCGCCGGAAAGAATTTGGCCAATCCCATTGCGCAAATCCTGTCGGCGGCATTGATGCTGCGTTACAGCTTCGGATTGAACGATGCGGCGGCGGCAATCGAAAGCGCCGTGGGCAAGGCGATCGAAGGCGGAAACCGGACGGGGGACATTTTCAATCCGAACGAAACGAATGCGCGAAAGCTGGGGACGCGCGAGATGGGCGAGGCGATTGCCGCAGCAGTGTAATATCGCAGGAAAGTGGCTACACTGGCTACAGTGTTGATTATCAACAACTAAAGTGGCTACACAACTGGCTACAAATTTTTAAAAGTGGCTACACCGTTGATAGCCAAGGACTAAAGTGGCTACATTGGGGAGCGATATTGATTGAGGAGGGCAAAAGAGTGGGATTATGCAGTTAACAAATAATTGCAAAAAACTCTAAGGGACGGCCGCGACGCAGCGCGGCCCTACCATCACTTTTCATATGAGCACGTCAAACGGCGCGAGGTGCAGTTCCATTATTTGTAAACGACATAATGCCACAAAAGAGCGTTGCGAGCTACTTTCGCTAGAGCTGTTTGTAACCGTGGGCTTTAGCGGGCCAGGCGATCATGAATAAAATTGTTCCGGCTACGGCACAGGCTACCAAGACCGCAAAAGCGGCGTTCCAGCCGTAGTGGTCCACGAGAAATCCGAGGCCCCAACCGGAAAGAGTGGTGCTGGCGTAGCCGAAGATGCTGGTCAGGCCCACGGCGGTGGCGGCGGCGCGTTTCGTAGCCAGGTTAACGCACGCGACCGCGAGCAGGCATTGGGGGCCGTAGACAAAAAATCCCGTGGCACAAAGCAGACCGGTAATGAGAAGTTCGGATTGGGTTTGGATTTTCCAGAGAAGGAGAACGGATACGGCCGCAAGGGCCATGTAGATCACGCACGCGCGCGCGGCGCGTCCGCCGAGGAAGCGATCGGTCACCCAGCCGCCAAAGAGCGCCCCGAGCGCGCCAAAGGCTTCGAATCCCGCAACCATCCACGCTGCGTGCAGGATTTTGATATGCCGGACTTCCAGCAGCATGGTCGGGCTCCAGTTAAAGACCGCGTAGCGGATGGCGTACACAAAGAAATTGGCCGAGGAAAGAATCCAGATATAGGGGTTGCTAAATACCTGGTGCAGGACGAAGCCAGTGAAATCCTCGTGCGATTTCTTTTCCGGCAGATCGACATGCGTGCCTTCAAATTCCGGCAGGCCCACGGATGGCGGCGTGTCCGGCAGCATAAACCAAAGGACAAAGGCAATGATGACGGCGATCACGGCCGGCACAAAAAAACAGAACCGCCAGTTGGCGGCAAAAAGAGAGCCACTGACAAGAAATCCGCAAAGCAGGACGATTCCGATGCTGCCGAGGTTATGGGACATGTTCCAGATGGAAAAGTTCGTGGCGAATTGTTTGGGGGGGAACCAATTGGCCATCAGCCGGGCGCAGGGGGGAAATCCCATGCCCTGAAACCAGCCATTGAACATCCAGAAGAGGCCGAAGGCGACCACGGTGGAGCTCAACCCAAAACCAAGATTCAGCAGGGCGGAGACAAACAACGCCGTGGACATAAATACGGCGGCATTCGCGCGGTCGGCCAGAAAGCCGTTGGAGAATTTGGAAATGCCATAGATGATTCCCTGCAAGGTCAGGAAGATACCGAGCTTTTCCTTGGTGATACCCAGGTCTTTCTCCATGAACGGCATGGCGACAGGCAGATTATTGCGCACGAAATAAAATGTCGCATAGCCGAGGATGGAGAGAATCAAGACGCGGATCTGCCAAGAGCGGAGCAAGGTGGCAATTTGCGCCGGGTCAGTGAGAGAAACCGGCAACGCGGGCGCCGGGCGGAAAATTCCCAGGAAGCCGCCATGCGCTTTAGGCGTGGCTTTGGTGATGGCCGGTTCGGGAATCACGTTTTCACTTTGTCAATCGTTCCGGTCATCGTCCAGAAAAAGAAACAAAAAAGGGCGGCCTTGCGGCCGCCCTTGTAATGATTATCAATCCGGCATGATTAACGACCGAACCGGAAGAACATGACCGAGTTCGTAGTCGCGTTATTGGTATAAGGCGGCTGCGCCGACGGTATGTCCGTGAAGGGCGTGGTCACCAGATTGGTCGTTTCCTGGATGCCCAGAGTTGGGTCAGACCAGTTGACGATGACATTAGTTCCCGACGGCGTGACATTCAATGACGGGAAGACCGAGTCGAATGTCGTGCCGACTTTCAGGTAGCTGACATTGATGGCGCCGCCGGTGCCACCGGATTCACGGAACTGAAAATCAGCGATGGGATAAACAATGGTGTTTTCATCAACAAGGGCGACGACGTTGGGCGAAGACTGGTCGCTGGGTGCAACCCAAAGAGCAGATTCACCCGTGGCAACATTCAAGCGGGTAACTACGACGTAATTGACACCCGGCGTGAGGTCTTGCGGGAACATTATAGTATCCAAGGTAGCCGCTGTGGCGCCGACATCGTTGGCAATGCCGAGGCGGAAATAGCCCAAGGCAGCGCCGTTGGTGGCCGCGACGAGCAAGTCATTTACGTCGGCGGTGATATTTTGACCGTCATTGAAGGCGGCAAAATAGGTGCCGTTGATCAGCGGCATGTTATTGGGATTCATGTTAACCACGAAACTATAATAGAGGTAATTGGTGGTGTATGGCGCGCCGAGCAATGGAGTCTGCACGTTTTCCGAATTGTTCAGCGTGTCCACGGTGACAACACCGCCGCCAACCTGCATTTGGTGGAAGATACCACTGAGATGCTGCCAGAAGCCGCCGGAAACGATATCCAGCGCACCGGCAGTGTCATAGTTGAAATAATCCACCGCGTTAACGTTCGTATTCGGACGAACCATAATCGGGATGCTGGCGGTAGTGCTCTTGGGCGCCTCGCTATTGTTATCGAAGACGGTCACATTGACGACCGCCACTCCGAGTTGATTGCTGCCCGGCAAGATTGTGAGGGTTGGATTGGCCGTCCCCTGACCCGTAACAGCAATATTCGCATTCGGAATCACGGTCTGGTTACCGGAGCTTGCGGAGTAGGTCAATTGACTGACAGCGTTGCTCTGGCTGCCCACCATGAACGGAATGGACAGGGCTTTATTGGCCAGAGTATTGGTCCCGGTTATTTGCGTCAGAGTATTGGTCGGCGGCAAATGCGTGGTCGTTAACGTCAGATAGAACCACGTGGCTGTCGAATCCCCGTGCGCATCGGTCACGGTGACTAAGATAGGAGCAGCGACCATGCTTTGACTAATGGGGTTGGGGATAATCGTCAGAGAGTCATTGCCACTGGAGTTGTTGGTGAAAACAAAACTTGGATGGACTGTGGCCTGGTTGAGCGACACAGCCGTGTAAGTAAACGTGGCCGGATTGGCGTCACCACTGACGGTGAATGGCAACGTAATGGGCGCCGTATCCAGCGTGTTGGTCGTATTGATGGCCGAT
Organism: Pseudomonadales bacterium; assembly: GCA_035500235.1. GTDB lineage: Bacteria > Verrucomicrobiota > Verrucomicrobiia > Limisphaerales > UBA11358 > UBA11358. Next base: position 41,580 of record DATJXK010000050.1, read on the forward strand.
TGGCTGGGGCTAAAGGGCAAGGTGGTGAAATTGACACTCGGCGGTATATTGCCGTTGGTAATAGCATCACCGTAGATACCCACCAAATCATATGTGATAGTGCCTGTATTGCCACCGTAGGCATTAGCCACGCCAACGTAATTAGTCACCGTGGAAACGCCGTACGTAGCCGTGCTTTGGAATTCCGTGACAATACGGATACCAAAGTTGGGATTATTGGCAACGTTGGGGAAGCCAGTGAAATTGGCGTTACCAAAGACGGGAGGTTCATAATTGGTGAACGTTTCCCAGCCGCCGGCACCGGTGCCGGCAACGCCGTTGAAGCTGGCGCTGGAGGGATAGTCAATCCAATCAGTTCCGTTGGTGGTGTATTGTACCCGTTCATAATTGCTCGCCGTGGGTGAGGTGCGGGAATCATAGCTCAGGATGATGTTCTTCGCGCCCACGGTGCTGACGTTGAACTGAATTCCGGCCAGTTTGTTGCTACCGCTGACGGGGTAACCCGGATTTCCTGTACCCCATGAGAAATTGGGGAAATGGTCTACACCCGGAATCAGTTGGAAACCAAGTCCGTCATTGGGGTCGGCTGTGGTGGTGGCCGTGAAGGGACCGTTATCCAATCCCACCGTAAATGCGGCGCCCGCGCCAAGGTAAGGAACCGGCTGCGCGAGGCAATTGGGATTCATCACGTTGTTGGTAAATTCAGGCCCGTTAAAGTCCCAGAAGGCCAGGATGGCGCCTGATTGTTGCACTCCCAAAATCGAGACTGCCGGGCTGGACGGGCTGGCGGGCACGGAACTAGTGAGTGAGCCATAGATGTTGGTGACCACCACGATAAAGTTGGTCAAATCAGCGTACTGCAAATTGGAAATCGTCAAGGTGGCCGTCGTGGCGCCCGAAACTACGGCCTGGCCGCTCGGCAGCTTGCCGCTGCCATTGCTCACCGGGGCCTGCATGTTTCCGCTGTTATCAGCAAAATACCATTGATAAGCGAATGGGGCGGTGCCGTTGGCGGCCACGGTAAATTGCACTTGTCCGCCCAATAATGCGTAGGTACTGGAAGGTTCCGCGGAAATATGGGGATCGCCTGTAACCGTGAGAGTTGCGACAGAACTGGTGGCCGGCGGCTGGAATATATTAGTGACGACAACATAGTAACCTCCGGTATTGCCGTTCAACAGATTTGAAAGGGTCAACGTGGCGTTGGTCTGGCCGGCGAGCAAATTGGTGGCGACGCCGCCATTGGTTTGATTATACCATTGATAGCTAAAGGGCGGGCTGCCGGCAACCGTAGCGGTAAACGTGACGGTGGAACCGGCGCTGACATTAGTGCTCAAGGGTGAAACGCTCAGGGTATTCGGGTTGCCGGGAACAATCACCAATTGGACAATTGAGCTGGTGACCGGCGGTGAAAATGAATTGGAAACGACCGCATAATAAAAACCAGAATTGCCGGTCGAGGGGTTGGCAAAGGTCAAAAATTCATTGGTCTGATTGGCCAGCGCGGCATTTCCATTGGTGCTGTACCATTGATAATTAAACGGCGGGGTGCCATTGGCTGTCACAGCGAAGGTGGAGCTGATGCTGGCATAGTTGGTCAGGATCGCAGGTGAAACGCCCGTGATCGTGGCCGGGCCGGAAGTCGGAACGGCCGGCGCAAGGGCCACCCCGCGGATCGCGTAAGTGCCGGAAGTAGCCAAAACAATCAACTGGTCATTGGTATCGCTGCCGGCCGAGAAAGCACTGGTGTCCGTAATCTCAATGACTTTCGGCACCGAATCAGCCGTCGTCGCGTAAATCACAGGATTTAGGCCGGTGAAATCCACCGCAAGGCCGCGGCCGCCGGCGGTGAAACCATTGGTCGCATTAAACGTAAATGCTTTAGCCCAAACAGTACCATTGTTGGTCCATTTGGAAATGGCCGTGGCAGCCGAGGTGTCGTCGCAAACATAAGCCACGTTGCCCGCCGGATTAATGGCAAAATCATAAATGCTGCTACCCATAATACCCGTGGCCGTGGCCGCCGTGGCGGTCTTGGGAAGGCCGGTAAACCCAGAAAGGGTGGTGGAGGTATCGTAATAAAGCTTGCCGTTGAAGATCCTGGTCACACGGGAATTGACCGCTGTGGTGACTATTTGAATCCAAGGGCCCCCGAGGGATGAATACCAGATGCCTTCATCTGTATTCATCGCGGAAGTGCCGCTCATCCAATAATTGCTGCCGTCAGAAGTGGAACTGCGGACATTCGCGGAAGCGAGAAAGGGGCTAATTCCCGTAAATGCCGCAGAAGAGCCGCTTGCGCCGCGGGTGTAATTTCCATTCAGATCCACTTGCCCCCAGCAGCGATTGGTGCCGTTGGCTCCCGAGGCGGGAATGTTGGTGATCCCAACAGGCGCATCGTATCCTACAAAAGTAAGATTGTTAGTGTCGATAGAGCGGGTGATGAAGCCTTCCGAGGCACTGGAACTCGATTGGACCAGCCGATTAGCACCCGTCGTGGGAACATTAATGGTCTGCACCACACTGCCCGCAGGGGTAATCTCTAAAACGGCAATGGGAGCGGACGTAGTGCTCAGGGGCGACACGCCGTCGCCTTCCCGCAAGATAGCGATATTTCCGTAAGTGAACGACGCCGCATGGGCCTGCACGTTAAGCAAAATGGAAATTACAGGAGCAGCCAAAATAGCCGCAGAAGACAGGATGGATTTACGTTTCATAGACCTTATTGAGTTTCGGATTTTCTTTTTCTCACCTTGTTAGCAGTTTACTACAGATAAAACTTTCGGGTGTTACATCACCGTTACGTATTGTTTCAGTTCGGCGTCGTGGGGGAGGGATACCAATAGATATTACGGCCGGCCGCCCATTCCACGGACCCATTATTGTAGGGAGTGCCATCGGCCATGCCTTGCGTTTCCCAAAAATCATTGGTCCGGGCGGAAATAGCGCTGCCATCGCACATGACAAGATTGCCGAGTTTCTTTTTCATGTGGCGGGCGATGGAATAATAGGCGGTCACGACGGAATCAGCCGGCGGGACAGGCAGGTTAAGCGTTGAGTTGCCATCCTGTTCAGCCAAAAAAACCGTCTGCGATGGTTTTACAATATTAACTAATTTGGTCTGCAGAATGCCCGTGGGCTGGCCGCTGGAGTTATAACGCGTGCTATAATTAACGCAAAGGCGCGAGTTTTCCGCATACATAAAGTAGGCCTGGGATACTTTCAGGGGGTTCGCATAGCCAAGGCTGAGCAGCGGAGGATCCGCGGAAGGGCATGAAAAAAGGGAATGGGGGGTGCTGGGCAACGGCGGAATTTTTGGAGTACCCGCGCTTAAACCGTAAACGGTGACCAATGAGGGCATGCCGATGCCGGGAGGGATGATGTTATACCAGGCAAAATGATAATTGTCGGTAGAACTGGGGCCGCCTGGATCGTTAATCGCCGCCATGACATTGCCTTCTTCAGGAACATAATCCCGATTGTCATCACTATACATGTGGAAGGCCAACCCCCACTGGTGCATGTTATTCAAACAATAAATCTGATCCGCCTTTTGCTTGGCTGAGCTTAGGACCGGCATCAGAATGGCTGCCAGAATGGCAATAATTGCAATAACTACCAGCAATTCAATCAGGGTGAAGGCCTTTCTACCCAGCATCGTCATTTTCATCATCATTAAAGGGTTATTTTATTACAAAACTGTCATTTTGTGTGTGACATTCGAGAAACGTTTTAGTTCCCAAGGCTATGTAACATTTAGGTGACACATTCCAAATTGTTGTATGGCGGTTGATAAAGGGTGAGAAATTTCGTTCACCAAAGAATTCCGCAGGAGCGATGTCCTGCGTATTTTCCGCGAGTTTTAGCGGTTGCCATGCACCGTTTTAACCCCTCGAACCCTTCATTTTTAGCAGACTTGCGTCCACAAATGCTCAGTGAAGGTTTTGCCACAGGCGCTTTATTTTGACAAGGTTTTTCCAAAAAAGTTATTCACTATACAATAGGCTGTGGTGGCAAAACGCGGGCACCGCAATTTATCCGATTGCACGAAAAAAAGATACCTTCTTACATCCCAAAGCTCGCACTGCGATAAGGGGAGTCCCAAATAATATCCGCCACAAAAGGCTCGTTATAGCCGTAAGGAGAGGGGTTGTTGGTTACATACGAACATTTGTAATAGGCGGCATGACCATCAATAAAATCAAGACTGCCTCCTCCCGCATGCCGGGAGGCAAAACTGCGCTGGCGCAGGGCCGGGTTCACCGAGTTAAACTCGGGATGTCCGTTCACCACTTCGGTGACGGGATCGAAATCGCAGTCAAAAATAAACACTGTGGCCGCTGGCTGCCGGAAACTGGTGAGCTTAGGCATGTACGGCCAAGACTTGAAATCCGGATCGCCGCTGGCTGCGGTTCTTTTTAAGTCACAATTCATGGCATAACTGAAAAAACCGGTCCCGCCGGGACCGGGGTAATATTGGGGCGGATTGCTAGGCACCGCCAAACCACCGTTGGCCACGCCTTTGGAAATGGTGGCCACATCCATGTGGGCGCTGGGACATTCCCAAATCTTACCCTTGCCGCCGGGAAATGGCATATACTTGGTAACAATCAGCGCGGCATTGTTACCATGGGCAAGAGTCATGGCGGTATAATAAGCCTGCAGTGTCTGCTCACCCATGGATGGCGGCAGGACATTGAACCAGGCGTACTGATCATAAACCGTGCCGCAGTCAGTGCCGGGACCGCACCAATTTCCCTCCCCCTCGGCACCCGCCATGTCATAATCGCCATCGCAAGGAAGAGCGTTATTATTGTCAGCGGCATAAACCTGCTGGGCGAGGCCCCATTGATGCAAGTTCGAGAGGCATTGGGCGCGCAGGGCGCGTTCTTTAGCTTTGGCCAGGACGGGCAGCAAAATCGAGGCAAGGATGGCGATGATGGCAATGACGACCAGCAATTCGATGAGCGTGAATGCCCTGATCCGTTTGGTTTCGTTATCTTTGATCATAAAAGGCTTTTAGGTTTTCTGATAACAAAGCAGCGTGCGGCTCTTTTAAAGCCGCACGACTGAATTCTGTCCTCTGTCTTTTGTGTTACCGCCATCTATGCCTAAGGTCAAGCCCGAGTTATGGGCTGGTGACCTGGTAGAATTTCGCCGGTGCTTTGGTGGTGTCTGTGAAAGCTCCGTTGGTCGGGTAATAAGCCAAACCAGTGGCGACTTGCGACCACGGACCAAGCAGGTTGGTGCTGCCATAGACACTGTAGGTGGAACCCACCTGGGGCGTCCAAGTGATGGTGGGGATATGATTGCTCGCCGATACGCTGGTGACAGGCGCCGGAGGCGGACTGACGACATAATCGGACAACACTGACGGGATAATTTCCGGCCCGAAGCTCGAACTGCTGACGTAGGGGACATATACGCCTGTTATTTGAGAGCAATGGGTCGGGACTGGTTGATTATTGAAGGAGCAGTATTGAACAACGGTCCCGTTGCCAGTATAGGGATAATTATAGCAAAACTCATAAATTTCCATCGTGTTGGTGTTAAAGGACGGGCCCGGGGTGGCGTTGTATGGGCTGCCGACCGTGAAAAACAAGGTGGTATAGTTATTGGTGAAGACGCCATTGATGCCGTCATGGGGCCAGGCGGCGGTGCTGCCGCCAATCGGATCACCCTGCGGGCTGCCATAAATATAAACATTGGTGAAGGTGACGAGTGACTCGCCGGTTAAAATAACAGTAGCGTTCGTTCCAGAGGTTTCCGCCAGCGTGTTGAATTCGGAGTTGGCAAGGATGGGGCCAATGGCTACAGCGGGGGCGGTCGTATTCGTGACTACCTTGTTAAGCCCCGAGAGTGAAAGCTCCATTTGGCTATGGTACAACTCCAAGGTACCGCTGGCCGTTATGTTTGCTCCCAAAGGCGGTTGATTGGTATTGTTAGCATTGGCGATGAAGACTTCTGCGCCGTAGCCATTCGTATCTTCGATATAGTATTCCGAATAGCTGTTACCCATGCCATCGCCGGGCGCCACGGTGCGGGTAGTAACATAACCACTCACAGTGACGTTCGTGAAGAGCGTAAAAATGCTGGAGGGCGAAATCGCGTAGGCGCTTCCCGGGGTATTGACGAAGGAAATCACCAGGTTGTGGAGTTGCAGCAGCGTAGCAAATACCGCTTGCGATTCCACGAGGGTATTGGTCGGGCCATAAGTCACCCCATCAGCACCCGTGGCCACTACGTAATAAGTGCCCTGGTACGTTAAATCCTCAAGGTTCAAATTGAGAGTCGGGCTGGTCTGACCGCTCAATGCCGTGTAGACTGTTGGGTTATGCGTCAGATTGGTCGTCGCGAAATACCATTGATAGGTTAACGGCCCGGTGCCTTGCGCAGGATTGCTGAACGTGGCAGACGTGAACAGGGGCTGCGTATTGGTCACCGCGATCTCACCCTGGAAAAACGGCGCGGTGGGCGTGGTATTGACTGTTTCCACCGCGTTCGAACTCGAGATCTCATTACCATAAATATCAGTCACTTTGCAGTAATAGGTATCCGAGGCGGAAAGGCTGTTCACGGTCAGGATATTGCTCTGCGAGCCGGTATAAGCGCTACCATCGCTGAGCGCACCATAGGTCGTTGAGTACCATTGATACGTTACGTCCACCCCGGAAGCCAAGGTAGCGAACGTAGCGGGATTGCCGGAATAATCCGCGCCGGATTGCGGCTGGACGCCAATCACCGGCGGGTTGGTGCTCAATACTTCTTTAAATCCTGTGCCGGAGTATTCATCGCCATTGTCGTCAGTAGCAATCAGCACATTGCTAATTCCAAAATTTCCGGCATAGGTGGACGCTTCAAACCGGATGTCCTGGGGAATGATGCTCTCCTGCTGTTCACTGCCGTTGTAGTCATTTCCATAAGCATAGTCCGTGGCTACGCCGGGGCTGACAATATTAAGCCCATCGTACCAGTTGGTGTAATCATTAAGGGATGGGTTGATCCAAAGCGTTGCCCCCTGCAGGTCATCACCGCTGTTGTCGTAGGCAAGCACTACTGTATACCAGACGTCCGTAGCCAAATCCATGGGGTGGTTGTGCGGGGGAGCCAAATAGCCCAAGCCAGCGAATTCGGTTTGGAAATTGGCAATGCCCAAATGGTAGGTGCCCGGCAGCGTGGTGCCGATTTGATCGATGAAAAGATGGCAGGCGGAAGCACCATTGGTATTGCCGCTATAAGCGTTCGTGTTGATAAGCTCGCAAACAATATCGCCATTGCTGGTCGTATTGAAGGGCGATAATTGGGTAACCATTAACCGGAAACTAGCGTAGGTATAATTGTCATATACCGGGGGAATTTTCCAGCCGTTGGTGGGCGCCTGGGGATAGTCATAATTGGTAGCATTGAGGAGGATGACGTTGTTGGTCACCATAATGTCATCGGCCGGAAGGGAAGTGGCCGAATTCGTGGATGTGGTGTACCACGGGCCCTGGCCCTCAATGGGTCCGTTGTTATAGGGGTAATTCGTGAAGTCATCGAACAAAACATTTGCGTTAACAGCGAATGCGGCCATCACGAACAGCAATGGCATGATTGTCCTGGTTAATTTTGTCATTTTCATAAGTTGTTACTTCCTAATTTGTTCTTCAGCTATCTCCCTAATTTTTCTTCTTATCCATTTCTTCGAGCGGGTAATTATACACAAAAAAGCACAGATTGATGTGACGTTTCCGAAACGTTTTTGTTCCTAAAAAGTGTGTCACAATTGGGAAACATTTTTGGTAAAAACGGCTTCTTTCCGCAAAACGGCCAGACGCAAGTCATTCCTAATCTGATTATATCCCACATTCTCGTTGAATCTATAGTTTACGGTCTCTTTCAATTCGCTGCCTTAAATTGTCCTGGGTGGAAAAAAATCGCCCGAGGTTGCGCAGCGATTTTCTCATTTTTAAAGGTTTCCACAACATCACTATCCGCATCGTTGTTCCATAGCAAAGATGATACCAACGATTTTTCACTCCAGTTTCCAGTTTGCGTTCGGACAAAAAAAAGGCATTCTTCGAAAAGTAAAAATCGCTATGAAAAAAATTCTCCTGCTTTTGCCGCTCGCTATTGCCCTGTCGGGGTGCATGGCTATCGCCAAATCCGCCTCATCGGAAGAAGACACTAATCCGCCGACGACGAAACAGGAAACTGTCATCATCCCCAGCGCCACGAATGAACCCGTGCGCATCACCAACACGGTCACGATCGCCGGCGAACGTGTCACCTATGTGGCAGAAACAGGAATGCTTCCGGTCCTCAAAAAAGACGGCGGGACGACGGCGTTCGTTTTCTATATTGCTTATATCCGTTCCGGCGAAACAGACCACGCCAAGCGCCCGGTAACATTTTGCTTCAACGGGGGCCCGGGTTCATCATCCGTCTGGCTGCACCTGGGCGCTCTGGGGCCGCGCCGCGTAAAGATGAATTCCGACGGCACGCTTCCGCCGCCACCGTTTGAATTGGTGGATAATGAATATTCGCTATTGAACGCCAGTGATTTGGTCTTCATTGACCCGGTAGCCACGGGTTTCAGCCGGCCGGTCAAAGATGAAAAGCCAGAGCAGTTCTTTGGTGATTCCGGCGACCTGGATTCCGTGGGTGAATTTATCCGGCTATGGACTACGCGACATGACCGGTGGCTTTCGCCAAAATATCTCTTTGGCGAAAGTTATGGTGTCTTTCGCGCGGCAGGGCTGGCTGATCATTTACGTGACCGATACGGGATGTACTTGAACGGATTGATCCTTCTTTCCGGCGTTTTAAATTTCCAGACGATCGCCGACGATCCGGGCAATGATTTGCCCTATCCGCTTTACATGCCGGCTTATACCGCTGCCGCGCGCTTTCACAACAAGCTGCCGCCGGACTTGCAAAACGACCTCGATGCTGCATTAGCCGAGTCCCGTGAATTCGCGAAAGGCGAATACACAACAGCGTTGCAACAGGGACAATCGCTGTCTAATGCCGACCGTGAAAAGGTCATTACCGAGCTTTCCCGCCTGACGGGACTGAAAACAAACGTCATCTCGGACAATAACCTGCGCATTGACGAAGGCATTTTCCGGAAGCAACTATTGCATGACCAGGGGCTGATTTTGGGCGCGTATGATTCGCGCATCACGGGGCGCGATGATGATCCGGCTTCGCAATATCCCGATTATGACCCTTCGGATGCGGCTGTTTTTGGCCCTTTTGCGGCGGCAATGAATGCTTATGTGCGTGATGAATTGAAGTTTGAAGATGATTTGCCTTACGAAATCCTCGCCGGGGTGCAGCCCTGGAATTATGGGTCGCCTAATAACTATCCCAACGCCTCAGACCGGCTGGCGAGCACGATGAACCAGAATCCTTACATGAAAATTCTCGTGCTCAACGGCCGGTGCGACCTCGTTTGCCCGGTGGACACAATGCATTACGCGATTGACCACATGCCGTTGGATCCGACTTATCGCACGAACGTTTTCTACGAACAATTTGACGCCGGCCACATGATGTACATCAATCATCCTGACCTGGTAAAATTGCAAAAGGTCGTGGAAAAATTTATCACGAACAACTGACCCGCTCACGGGGTCTATTCACGGACGTTCACCATCGTCTTAACGGCGCGGTTGCCGGCGGCCATTTGCTTGAACAGCTCCGGCAATTGCGTGAGCGGCCATTGGCCGTCCACAAAATCCTCGGCCCGAATTGTGCCGGCTTCGATGAATTGCAAGGCGCGACGAAAAGTCCTGGGCGTGTGGTGAAAACTGGCCAGCAGTTTCAAATTGGAATAATGAATGGTGTGCGTATCCAAGGACACTGTGGTTCCGTTGGGGCAGCCTCCAAAAAAATTAATCGCGCCGCCTTTGCGCACCAGTTTCACTGCAGCCTCCCAGGTTTCAGGTTTTCCCACAGCTTCGATGACCACGTCAAAGCCGGGAACCGGAGCGTGGCCGTTTAATTTCGTCTCTGGCTTCCGAACGACTTTCAGGACATCGCCTGCCTTGCCAACATCAAAGACTTCATCGGCTCCCAGGCGATGGGCGGCGAGCAGCCGGTTATGACCGCGGCCAGCGGCGCTGACTTTGCAGCCCAGGCTCTTTGCCAATGCGATAAACATGAGGCCAATGGGGCCAGTGCCGATGACTAAAACGCTTTGGCCTGACTGCAGTTCCAAATCATCAATCCCCTGCACGACACAGGCCAGCGGCTCCGCCAATGCGGCGTCCAGGAAATCGGTCTGCGGCTTGAGTTTGACCATGTTCTTTTGGACGAACCGGGCCGGCACGGCAATTTCTTCGGCATAGGCGCCGTTTAAAAAAATCAAATCTTCACAAAGATTTTCCTGGGCATGCTTGCAGTAAAAGCAATCGCCACACGGAGCGGAATTGGCCACGACGATGCGGTCGCCCACTTTCCAGGTGTGCGCGCCGCCACGGGAGGCTGCGACTTCAGAGATGGTGCCGGCCAGTTCATGGCCGAACGGCGACGGCGGCGTGATCATTTTCGCATGATAGCCGCGCTTGAGGACCTTCAGGTCCGTCCCGCACGTCAAAGCCACGGCGATTTGAACCCGCACCTCACCTGGTTTGAGCGGCGGCGGAACGACCTCTTCAATTTGAATATTTTCCTTCCCATGAAAAATAGCCGCTTTCATTGCGACAATTATATGCCATAGGGAAAAATGGCAAATAAGAAAATTCCCCGTGACAAACTTGCGCCAAAAATGCGTCGTGTCAGGAGATTTTAAACGGCGGGAATTATGCGGCGTGGCAAAAAGTTAGAAATTTAGAAGAAGCGGCCGCGACGCAGCGCGGCCCTACCATGAATTTTCGTGGTATATAATCAGTAGGTCAGCCAGGAATTACGGACGACGGTGCGGAAGTTCGGTGTGAGCGGCGGGAGGCCGGCGGCGGTCAGGAAATTGGTATCGAAGGCCCAATTGCGCGTGGGGACGCCATAATAACTGCCTGCGCCACTCGGTGCCTGCCAAAGGTTGGTAGCAACCTGGCTGGGGAACATCACAAGGATTGAGCCATTGTAGGTCAACGTGCTTCCGCCCCAATTCTCAAGCAAGCGAAGAAAGTTTTCCACGCCACCGCTATAATGGCTGCCCACCGACTGCACAATTCCTTCGAGGCACGCGGCGTTGATCGTCGTAGAAGTCGCCGCCCTGGACGTATAGGCTTGGCCCGCGCCGCCGGCTGTCTGATCCCAGTTGGCTGAAAGAACGGTGATGGAATCAGCCATGAAGGCAGCCGGATAGGTGCTGGCTGTGTTATGCGATCCCAGTACCGGGGAGCCGCCAGCGATTTGCACATTGTAATTGCCCTTCACATAAAGCGGCTGGGGAGTAACGACGGTGAATCCACGAGTGATTATCGTGGGATAATTGGTGCCGGTAACTGTGACGTTGTAATTGGTGGTGCAAGGGAGCAATTGCCCATCCACCACACGCACGACCGGAAGCTGGTGCTGGCCGATAAAAGGAACGGTGTTGTCGATAAAGATGGAATCTATGCCGTGGCCGATGTCTTCGCAAAGCTCCGTACTCCAATTTTTACCTCCATTTGCATTCGTATTCATCAACCATAAGTCAAGATTGCTGACGCTCAACTGGGCAGCCTGGGCTATCGCGCCTTCGCGGAAATCGTAAAAGTTAACATTGGTCAGAAAAGAAAACCCGGCATACCACACAAAGTTTGTTCCCGTAGCATCCACCCATTTGATGGTCGTCATGTTGTTAGTAAATTGGAAATTTGGCACGTAGTTTGTCCAATAAGTAGTGTGAAAGTTGATATTGGTAACGATGTAAGAATCATTGGTGAGCTGGACCCAATGCCGGGCCACTCCTTGAGAAACCACACTAGCCGGGACGGGTATGCTGTCCTGGAGGTAAACGGTAAAATTATTGCCCCAGGGAACGCTACCATTGGTCCCATAATAGACATTGGAAACCAGGAGGCTGGCTGCGTTGAAATCGTACACCTGGTTGGTTTGCTCATAAGCGATGCTCTGGGGCGCGACCACTGACGGGGGCGGAATATTCACGATGGCGGCCACGTTCGTTGAGCTGTTGCTGTTATTTGGATCGCTACTGGCGCCGATGGGAAGAATCAGCGGGTTGACGTTGGAGACGGGTTGGGGCGGGGTGCTGACCAAGAGAAAGTTTGCCTGCGGTGTGCCGCTATCGGATTTGCCCGAGCAAAAAGGGTCGGTCCCAGTAATCGTCACTTGTGCAGCGGCCTGGACGGTCTTGGAATAATTGACGTTGCCCGTGCCGGACCAAATACCCCCATTAGAAAACACAGGGCCTTGAACAGGCATGTTGCCCCCGGGATCAATCTCCAGGTTGATATTGTAGAAAATGGCGAACTGAAATGCGGGGACGGTGGCAAAAATATACGATTGGGTGACGGTCGCCGGGACATTGTAAAGTTGGCCAACTGGAGTGGCGGTCACGGTGATGGTGTTGGTTTGGGGCTCACCAATCAAATTCGTATATTGGGAACTCAAAAAAGATAAAACCGCCGTTGGTTCGCCGATATCAACGTTCACATCAAATGTGTATTGGACTGGCCAATTGGTCATATAGGGAGCCAGGTCGACATAATTGCTAATGCTGTTGAGGTTGCCGTAAAGGTAATCCCGGTCCATGTGGGCAAAGACTACTTCGGTAGCCCCTTCGGCCGCGGCCTGGGTAGCGGTAAAGGCCCGATTTCTTCCCATTTGCCGGGCATTGGTCATGACCCAATACATCAGGCCCGCGAAGACCAGCATAATCGTGACAAGGCAGGCCATCAACGCAATCAGCGCGAAGCCGCCTGATTTTTTCCTAATTAATGAGGTTTTCATATCAATTGGATTTAATCAGAGTCCCGGCGCGTTACTACCGTGTTTAGCTGGTAATAATCGTACGCGTTGTAGTGGTTGTTTCCGACTGAAGCGATGGGAGCGGCATATTGCGAAAAGTTCAATTTCATCCGGATGAGATAGTTGTTCTGATTGTTGGTCAGGATGGTTCCCATGAAGTTTTCCGCATCAAAGACAACCTGGTTGGTGATGAAGTCAGCAACATCATTGCTCACTGCCATGGTGCCGTTCGTGTAAGTGAGGAGAATCAGGGCGTTTGAGGAAACAGCCACGCTATTGACGCTCATGGCGGTAAAGCCGGAACCTGGCGCCTGCAAATAAACCAGGGAGAATGTATTTGTATCAGTGGAGGTTGGGAAGATGGCTAAAGCATTGCCTTGCTGCGGAAAACCATTGGTCACCGTGCTGAAATGGGCAAGGGGAGTTCCGCCGCTGGCCGGCCGGTAATTTCCAACGTACACCACGCGAGCTTCGCGGACCTTATCGCGAATACTATTCATGGTGACGCGCGCCTGTTCGGTGGCGTTTAAGGTCGTAGCCGTGAGTCCGTAAATGCGTGAGGCATATATTTGCACGGCAATCGTCGCCAAAATGACCAGCGAGAAAACCGTCACGGCCACCAGCATCTCCACCATAGTGAAGCCGCGCAGCGCCCTTCGCCACAGGCGAATGAAATTTCGAGACAGGATTTTCATTGGTCAGGCCCCCTTAAGGTAATAACGGTGTTGGTGACGAGCTGGCCGGTCAAGGGAAACGTCCAGACACAGTCTGCCCGGATTTGGCGGATGGGCGGTTCCCCGGCGTACTGCGTCACATAAATAAAATTGGTGGCGTAGTATTTAAGATTGGACTGGGGATCTCCCTTCATGGGGATATCCAGGACATTCGTTTGGATTAAAGAAGGGGAATTGGTGGTAGCAGGAAGCTCGTCCTGCGAGCCTCCCGGGTCCGGCCCGGTGTTGGTGGAGTTGACCCAAGGGTTCCACTTGGCGGCCCGGGCTGATTCCATTCCCTGAATGGCGAATGCCTGGGCGGCCTGGGACATGGACCCGTATACGGCAATCCGGTTGGCTTGAGAGTATCCGTAACAAACGCCCGCAATAACCATCGCTAAAATAACGAGCGAAACCATCACTTCAACCAGGGTAAAAGCAAAGCGCTGCCGCCCGCATTTATCGCGGGTTTCGCGTTGGCCAACTCGAGTCAGCATATGCTTTTGCCCTTAATTTTCCTGCTTCACGCAAAATCACGGCACATCCCAATATATGCGCACTTGTTTCTGTCTCCAATTGATTTAGCGGTTAAATCGCCTCTTTTTGCAGTCAAATCTTGCTGATATTGCAACGGTCAAAAGTCTTCGGTGTACCATCAGTTGGCCACCCAGGTGGCCCTAAGAACGCCCTGAGACGTCGGGGTTAGCGGTGGTAAATTCAGATAATTATTAAAGTTGGTGTCGAAGGCCCACTTACGCGTGGGGGCGGTATAATAGTTGCCGGTTTGCTGCCAGCAGTTCGTGGCGAATTGGCTGGGGAACATCACGACAATTGAGCCATTATACCAGAGATTGGCGCTGCTCCAATTTTCCAGCAACCGGAGGAAATTTTCCACCCCGCCACTGTAACCATGGGCGTTGCTCGCCGCATTGTTGGTGGATTGCACGATGCCCTCAAGGCAGGCAGCGTTAATCTCCGTGGTGGTAGCCGTTGGGCCTCCACTGGTATCGGTGCTGGCATGTGAAGACGAACTATTAGCATCCGACCAATTATCGGAGAGAACAGTGATGGAATCGGCCATCAATCCCGCCGGCTGAGTGTATTGGACGCTGGCCGAATCAATGGATGAACCCGCAGGAGTCTGAACATTATAGTCGCCCTGGACGTACAAAGGTTGTGCCGTGGCCAGGGTAAAGCCCCTGCTGCCAGTCGCCGGCGGCATCATAGCGCCATTGATTATTCGTACGGCAGGAAGAACGGTGGACGTCAACGGGACTGCATTGTAAACATAAATGCTATCAATAGAGCGCGATTTATGATTGCTCAAATAGCACAAATAATTGTAATTGCTGCCGCCATTCATCGCTTTGTTCATGAGCCAGGTATTGAATTTTACGAGGTCAAGTTGAACCGCTTGCACAGATTTGGGCGGCCCGCTGCCGTTATGCCAGCCTTCGCGCCAGTCCCAAAACAAAACGTTCGTTAAAAATGTATAGCCGGCGTACCTGACGTTGGTGACACAATCAATTCCTGCACTGGTGGCGGTCTGGACACTATTCGTCCAGCCTTGGACACCTCCTACTTTTAAGGCGTAAAAATCATTAGTAACCCACATCTGATAATTCGTGCCATTGGCGCCGTCCTGGTAATAAAGGAACAGATTGGTGCCCGTGGGTATGGCATTCCAATTGGTGCCGATCGGTGTGTTGGTCAAATACAAGTCGGCTTTATTGGCCAAATAAAGCTGGCCGTTGGTGGAAAACATGGCCGCTGTGCCCAGGGCATAACTGCTGGGCGGGATGTTGACAATGGCCTCCACTGTGGAGGGAATATTATTTGAGCCTACCGGCATGGTCAGGGTGTCATTGCCGGAGGTCGGCTGGCCGGATTTACTGTAGGTGGAAAGTCCACTGCCGGTATAACCACTGCAAAATGGATCACTGGATGAATTGGTCGCCAAACCAACGGCGGAAACGGTTGAGGCAAATGTAATAGAGGTCGATCCGCTCCAAATGCCGCCATTGGAATACACCGGGCCTGCAATGTTTAATGTTTGCGCCGCGGCGATTTCCAAATTCATGTTGTAAAAGATGGCGAATTGGAAGAGGGGAATTTCAGCAAATTGAAGCGATTCGACCACCGTCGCAGGCACCGCCACGCCGGATGCGGGTGTAGCCGTGGCCGTGATGACGCAATCTTCCTCGAAGCCTTGCAAGCCGGCGTACTGCGAATTTAACGGGACGGAGTTGCTGCTCCATGGTCCCATGTAAACACTCATAGCAGTGCTGTTTGTCGGGCTGCTAAAATTATATTGGGCTGGCCAACTGGACATATCACTCGAACTGGGCTTGTAGGTCGTGGCGTAATACGAACCATTATTGGAAAGACTTTGGAACTCGAAATCGTGCGTCATCTGCGCGAGGACCTTTTCGGCCGCGGCTTCAGCCGCCGCCTGGCTGGAATTGTACTGGTTGTTCCTCTTGGTGATTTTGGCATTGGTCAGGGTATACGTCATCATCATGCCGAAAAGCACGAGCATAATGCCCATGAAGACCAGGGTAACCAACAAGGCATAGCCCCGGCTGGTTTGGGTAGTGGATCTAAAGGTGGTTTTCATAGATGTTCTCAATTCCATGCGCGGCGAAAAACCCGTGTGCGCAACTGATAATAATCGTAGGCGTTGAATCCATGGCTCCCGATAAAGGCGATGGGATACTGCCACTGGGAAAACTGCATGGTAACGTGGATGATTTCGCGATTGTCTAGGGAGGTATAATTGGTGGCGACGCCGGTCTGCCAATTCTCGGCATCAAAAACAACCAGGTTCGTAATGTATTTGGCGAGTTGGTTCGTATATACAATCTGGCCATTGGTGACATTGAACTGGTTCAACGCATAGATGGAGGCACTGGTATCGAGGTAATAGACCGTGTAGGCGGACATGTTGGTGGTGGGATAAACAATCAAAGCATTCCCCTGCTGGATGTTGGTGACTGCAAGCAAACTAAATGCATTCGTTGCCTCAGAGGCACAGTTTCCCACGTAAACGGTCTTGGCCGCCCGAATCTGGTCCCGCATGGCATTCATGGCCGTGCGCGCTCCCTGGGTAGCCACCAGCTTGGTGGCTTCCAAGGTGTAAATGCGCAGGCCGAAAAGTTGAACCCCAATCATGACACCGACAAATACGAAAAGGAAAATTCCCACGACCATGATCATTTCTACGACCGTGAAACCCCGGGAACGGGACAACGACTTCTGTTTTATGTTTTGAAAATTTTTCATTGGTCGGGAGCACGGAAGGTTACCATAGTGTTCGTGAAGAGTTTTTTTGTCAGCGGAAAGGCCCAGACGACATCCGAGCGGATTTGCCTGAGGTACGGGCCATTGGTCCAGTTACCCACGTAACCGATGGAAATGTAATTCGTCAACAGCAACGGTGCGCCGCTTTGGGGAACATCGTTCGTATCAATCTGAGGAGGCAGATTGGTCGCCACGGTATAGCTCCTGGGGGGAAGCATATCGGCCGTGATCTGGCCGTTGGCCTGGGTGTCCCATTTGGCTGCGAGCACCTGCTCCATGCCCTGGGACGCATACGATTGCGCGCCCAGTGACATTGAACTCCACTCGGCGATGCGGTTTGCCTGCACATAACCGTACAGCAGACCGGCCGAGATCATTCCGAAAACCAAAAAAGCGATCAAGACCTCTACCAGGGTAAAGGCTTGGCGCAAGCGTCTGGCACCAGACGGATTTTTTTTGCCGAAACGAATCAACATACTCGTGGTTCAACTTCAATTTTTCATTCTCAGACACGGGAAATTCAGCATGGCCTATGCCATGAGCTTGAAGAAAAAACGCCTTTATTTCTTTTGATTTTTAGCAGGATTATGCGTGAGAGATACGCTGCCATGTCCTAAAACATGACAACCAGGCCTTTCGCGGGAGGGACTAAATCAGTTCTACGAAGCTGCTTTTTGAGAGATTTTAAACACCCCGGCCGCCGGAAAAAACAGGGGGTTGCGCTTTGATAAAATTTGTCTCGCGCAAATAAATCGGCTCTAATTTTTCTCCGGGTAAAAAATTTCCGAACTCCGCTGCGAGCATAGCGGTCATCCTTGCATGAGGGAAAAAATCCCGGCTGCCGGGAAAGAATTTTGAGGCTTCCGGCCCAACCAGGATCTCACCTTTTTCCAACCGCAAACACACCTCCGCCGCCGGCAAAATTTTTAAGGGTTCCAGCTCCTTCGACGCAGCTTCGGTGATCTCATAAGTGGCCAGATAAAACTCCTGCCGCTGGGCGTTCACAATGATGCTGACACGGCCAAAAATTTTCTCCGCCCGCAATTGCGCGGCCATGGCAACCACACTGCTGACGCCGGTGGTTTTAATCCCGCAGGCCAGTTGCCAGCCTTGCGCCAAGGCAATCGCGGCGCGTATCCCGGTGTAGGAACCAGGACCAAGGCCCACGGCGACTGCTTCAACTTCCTCGCGCTGGATTTTTGCCCCGGCCAAGACGTTTTCAATCATCCCAAATGCGGCAGTGTTGCGACCGCCAGTTTCAATGGCTTCGCTTAACACGGCGGTTCCCCGCGATACGGCGACGCTTCGCTGCCCGGATGAAAATTCAAGTGCTAAAATCGTCATAGACAATCTTCCGATCCGTTTCGTTAAGGATTTCAATCTGCACGTGCTTCCAATTATCTGCCGGCACCTGGAGGCCAGCCAGGCGCTCGGCCCATTCGATCACCGCGACGCCATCTGGCTGCAAAAAATCTTCCACTCCGGCGGAGCGAATTTGTTCGTGGTTTTCCAGGCGATACAAATCCAAATGAAACAGGGTAAACCGTCCGCCACTGTATTCAACCACCAGCGTGAATGTCGGCGAATGGATGCGCGTGGAAATCCCCAGGCCGCGCGCCACGCCTTTCACAAACTGAGTCTTGCCCGCGCCCAAATCTCCTGAAAGGGCAATGACATATCCGTTTCGCGCGGTGCGGCCAAATTGTTCGCCCAGCGCCTCAGTCTCCGCCGGGCTATGAGAAATGAGTGTAGCCATGCGCGTCGAATTTTTGCGTACCGATCCTGTCACGAATCATGATTCCCTGACCGGACAGAACTTTCCCAATGCAACTCAATTTTAATTTCGGAAATTTTTTCTTCCAGGCATCCAGCAATTTAACCGCATCCCGGCTGGCCACGGTCAGTA
>DATJXK010000051.1:0-3102 GCA_035500235.1 Pseudomonadales bacterium
AAAGAAGGTTTAATTCTCCCGGACGTTCGTGCCCTGGCCGAAGCCCCGGATGGCACTTTGTGGTTTGGAATGTTAGGAGGAGGCGTTGCCCGCCTGCAAAATGGCGTCATCACCCAGTATCGAAAAAGCGACGGCCTCTCGAGTGATTTTGTCCAATGCTTATATTTAGACGCCGACGGAACTTTATGGATTGGCACTTACGGCGGGGGATTGGACTGCCTGAAGGATGGTCATTTTTCGACGGTCAGCATGAGCCAGGGATTGCCAAATAATTACATCTGCGCCATCGCGCAGGATAAAGCCGGCAACTTTTGGATCAGTTGCCATGCCGGTATTTTCCGGGTCCAAAAATCAGAATTGGAACAATGCATTGCGGGGCAAATCTCGACGGTGCATCCTCTCGTTTACGGCATCGGCGATGGCATGCCCACCCTGCAATGCTCCGGTGGATTCCAACCGGCTGCGTTCACGGATGACAAAGGACAATTATGGTTTTCCACCGGCCGGGGCGTCGTGGTCATCAACCCGGATGATATCAAAGCCAATCAATTACCCCCGCCGGTGTTCATCGAAAAAATGGTCGTGGACGGCAAGCTCGAAGGAGGCATTGGCAGCACGAACGAACTCTTGCAAATCGGGCCGGGCGGCAAACGTTTCGAATTCGATTACACCGGCATCAGTTTTGTGACGCCGGAAAAAGTCGGGTTTAAGTACCGCCTCGTTGGATTGGATAAGGATTGGATCGATGCCGGGCCAAAACGCACCGTGATTTATAGCTATATTCCGCCGGGCCATTACCAATTTGAAGTCATGGCTGCCAACAGCGATGGCGTTTGGAACAAGGCCGGCGCAAATTTGGCTTTCACCGTGCAGCCTTATTTCTGGCAGACCTGGACATTCCGGATTGGAACCGCCCTCGCCGCCGCCGCTTTGCTGACCGCCAGCGTTTTATTGATCACCCGCTGGCGTTTGCGTCGCAAAGTCGAACGCCTGGAACGCCAGCGCGCCATCGAACGGGAACGCGCCCGCATCGCGCGCGATATCCATGACAACCTCGGCGCGAACCTGACCCGCATTTCGTTATTGAGCCAATTCGCCCACGGCGAGCTGCACAATCCCGATGAAGCGGCTGTACAATTGACTCGAATCTATGAAACCACCCGGGAAATGACCCGCGCGATGGATGAAATCGTTTGGGCCGTAAACCCGGAACACGATACCCTCGACAGCCTCGTAAATTATCTCGGTAAATATTCGCTGGATTATCTCGGCTCGCTGGGAATCCGCTGCCGCCTTGATTTGCCGGTGCAACTGCCGCAATGGCTCATCACCGCGGAAGTGCGCCACCACCTGTTCCTCGCCTTAAAAGAAGCGCTGAACAATGTCGTCAAACACGCCGCCGCTACCGAAGTAAGTGTTTCGCTCACAACCAGCCAAAATTCATTCACCCTCGTGGCGCGTGATAATGGCCGCGGCTTCGTTCCGGACGGGGTTTCCGCTTCCGGGGAGACCGGGCGTCCCGCCGCGCGCAACGGCCTCGTCAACATGCGCCGGCGTCTGGAAAAAATCGGCGGCTACTGCGAAATCCAAAGCAAACCCGGAGCCGGCACGGAGATAAAATTTGTCGTGGAAGTATTGTCAGACAATTTGACCGCCCGAAAATTCTCTCCCAACTAAGCCAGAGACCTCTGCAAAGTAGTGGGACAGGCATCTTGCCTGTCAAAAGGAATGTATCTTCTCAGAGAAAACGGACAGGCTGGAAGCCTATCCCACTATTTCGACTGACTTTGGCAGAGGTCTCCATTAGGGTTCCACTCGAAAAACCCCGTAGCTATGCGGGGCTAAATGGACAGTGAAAGAGATGCGTTTTTCCTCATCGGCCTGCCGTTGCCAAAATGGCTTTTCCGGCGGCTCCTGGCCGGTGATAGTTTCGCCGGTCGCGAGATTCTTCAGGCGCATTGAACTTCCCGTAACCGAAATTTTCACGTCTGTTTCCGTCGGCAGGAAAGATTCGGCAATCAACGTCTGGTTGTCATAAGGAAACAAGGCCACCTGCGCCGGGCCGTCCAGGCGGACGGGAAAGCCTCGCATAATGTAATTCTTAAAAGCTGTCGTGACTTCCGGCGGCAATGCGTAAAGGTCGTTGAAATTTTCCGGGATGGTCAAAATATAAATCACGCCTTTCGAATAACGATCCATCAGCAAGAGCGGAAAAGCATTGCCATCCGCTTCGGCACGGACCAGCGACCATGCATCGTTCGTAAAAAAAACAATTTGCGGGAAGAGAATATCCGAGTTCGTGCCGCCCTCCAGGTGCGACGCATTGCCCGCGCCAAAGCCGCTCGAAAATTCATGCGCCAATACTTTGCGGTCGGTGTATTCGACCTCCACGATATCTTCAATTCCCCTGCCCTGCAGCGCGTGTAATAAACCGGACGTAATCACCACCGACTTCCCGGCCCGCAACTGGTTCTTAATTTTCGCAACGATATCCTTGTCAAACTTTGCCGATTCCGTGAGCAAAACCACCTCTGCATTGGTGGGAAATTTGGGATGCAGATCAATTGGAATTCCAATCATCCCCAAATAATTGTGAAGAAAATCCTCGCCCGTGGATTGATACGGTTTGTAACACGCGATGCCTATCGGATTTCCCAGCTCGCCGAGAAATGGATCCACCTGTTCCAGGGAATAACCGGCCACACGCGCCATGGTTGGCCCGGCAATACCGGCGTTCTTGTTAAATGACGCCAGCATCTGGTCATAGTTGAAGCTCGTATTCAGGTTTTCCCACGCGCTGCGTTCTCCCGGTTGCACCGGACGGGTCATCGCCGACCATTCGAACAGCATGATTTGCGGCGCCTTGGCAAACATCGTTTCCCAAAGCTGCTCGGCGTAACGGTCAATGTAACGGATGCTGTAGGTGTCCACCCAGCCGCCGCCATTCCGGCCAGGAGCGATATTATCAAAGTAACGTATGATTTCGAAGCTTTCGTACTGCTGCAAATGCTGGTCCGTCATCACCGGATCACGTGTCTCCGTGCCGGTATAAATGCCGTCAAACAATTTGGGCTCGTTGTCCAGGTCATAGCCCAGCCCCTG
>DATJXK010000052.1:0-9568 GCA_035500235.1 Pseudomonadales bacterium
CCGGTGACTGCTGTTATTCGTGCGTCAGCTTGAAAATCAGGACGAAAAGGAGAATGAAGATCGTCCAGATGAGGACCATTCGGGTATAGGGTAATCGGCCAAGGTTTTGCAGTGTCGACAGCGGGCCGAGGTCGAAGGGGCGCGGCGTCATCTTGGAAAGCTGGAAATCCGGGCCGGCGCGCAAATAACCTTCACGCATGGCGCTGATGAATTCGTCCGGCCACGGGCCGGGACGTAAAAACTGGTCCTGCCATTTGCCGGGCATGTCAGCCAGGAGCAGGGAGAGCCGGCCACGGGTGGAAAGCGTCTCGTCACGTTGCATCTGCGGAATCTTCAGGACGTCCCCGAACCAATCATTGACGAGGAGTTCCATTTCCTCCACGGCCAGTTGTGTGGCCGAATAGGTAGGCTCTCCCGGGGCGCGCTTCATAGCGCGTTCCAGCACCCGCAACACGAGCTGTCCGAGCAGCGTCTTGTTCCGGATGCGCAGGGCATAGAAATAATTTTCCACCTTGGCGTAGGCGGCGTTCCATTCGTCCATCGTGCGACCAGCCACCAGGCCGGTATCGCTTCCAGGCGGTTCGGCAAAATGTTTTATGGCGGTGTCCATTGATAGGCCCAGGTTTCACTCAGGACCTGGTTGGTGCGTTCCAGCGTGCAGCGCAAATCTACCGGGGCCGAATTACCGGCGTTCGGTTGCATTTTTAATACCACCCGCCAGGCATTGTCATACGGGTTCCAAATCACCTGATGGGCGAGTATTTGGGCATTGGTCGTGCAGGTTAACACGGCAGTAGGCGGGTTGGTGGCGGCAATAGCGCTCAATTTAGGCCCGGCAAAATCGATGAGTATCTGTCGTGCCGAGGAATTTTGATCGCTCAAACCGATACGCGTGGCAACGACCTTGTTGTCGGGAGATAATTTCATGTCGGTTTCACGCGTCCAGTACAATGTATACCCGAATCGATAAGGTTCCAGTGGTGGTGGCACTTTTTTTGGACTCCAAAAGGCGACAATATTATCGAATCCCTCCCATGGCCCGTTAAGTTCGACCAAATGAACATCGCCATCGTTCCAGTTCGTTCCACGGGGCTGGACCCAAACGCTCGGTTCTTTCTGGAAAGACGTAAAAAGATCCTGATAGGCGTCAAAAGCGCGCTCGCGCTGCATCAGGCCAAAGCCGCGAAGGTTTGGAGCCGGAAAAATCTGGTGCCGCATATTGATAGGGTTATCCAGCGGTTGCCAGATAGTCTGGCCGTCGGCCAGTTTAACCATAAGCCCATCAGAGTCATGGACTTCAGTGCGATAGTCATCAAACTGCCGTTCCGAATTCTTGCCGAACCAAAACATACTGGTTAATGGTGCAATGCCCACGGTCTTGATCGGCGGCGCGTTCATATTGGCCTGGAGGACCATGTTTGGCTCACGGAAATACAGGACACCGGACACGTCTACAATCGTCGTATCGCCCGGTCGAATTTGGAATTCGTACGCGCCGGTGCAGCTCCAGGAATCAAGGATGGCGTAAAGCGTCAGCGTCCGGTCATCTTTATCCGGCTTGCCGAGCCACCAATCAGTAAAGATCGGAAATTCTTCAACCCGGTCGGTTTCGCCGGAATCGAGTGCGAGACCACGGGCGGATTGGCCATAAGTCTGGTCCTTACCGAGCACACGAAAATAGCTCGCTCCCTGGAAAACCGCCAAATCGTCAAGCACGTTGGTTTTATTTAATGGATATTGAATGCGAAAACCCGCGTAGCCGGTATTGTGCGGGACCTGGCCTTTAATCTTCGAATCGCCGTAATCAAAGAAATCTTCCACGAACGGAATCGGCTGCACATGGGTGGCTGTGAACTCATTGACATGGACGGGTTCCTGGTAAATATAACCGGGATGGAAAAAATCCACACGAAATGGGGCTCCGCTATCGGTCCATAACGCTTTATCCTGGCGAAAACGGATTTCCCGATACTGGTCGTAGTTCAGGTTTTTCAGGACATCGGGCAAACTGGCGCGAGGCGAATGAAAAGGTTCCTGCGCCCGGGCGAGGGCGACACCAGACACATAGTTGAGGTCCACCTGGGCCGCCTCCGGCGCGCCAGCCAGCCGGCACGCGAGTGCAATTTGCAAAAGGAGGATGAGAGCGCCTCGCAACATTTCTGTAACAGAGTACGTATAGCGGGGAAAATTCAATTAAAAATTGGCAAAATGTGGGATTATCTACTTACCAAACATTAGCGTTATCGGACTTGTTGGAATGCCAGCAAATCATGGGATTTAACGGCGCGGTTTGGTCCGGCCCGGCAGTGTTTTGGGAAGTTTCACAAATGCCGCACGCCGTAACGCCTGGTTAGGGTTGAACAAGAACTTTAAAGGCTCGTTTTTCCACTCCGGCAGGTCTTTTGGAAGTTTGGTCTTGGCTTTCGGCATGGCGGCACAATATGTCCGAAAATTCCCCCAAGTCAAACCCCGCGTTGACTGCATGGCCTTAAATGGAAAAGGAACGGTTGCCGCCGTTCCAGTCTTTTCTAAATCGTAAAAGTTGCCTCCGTTGCTGAAAACGCAACAAAGTCAACTTTATGCCAAAAAACACTTTAAAGGAACAAATGTCACCCCGCAGTGAAATTGAATTATGGCGGGAAAAAGAACGCAAAAGACGGATCGAGGAACATCGTTTGCGAGAATTACGATTTAGTAAGCTTCGAGCGAAGAAAGCTTAATTCACTGTTAAATTCATCGGCATCGGACGCGATTCTCAGAATGGTTCGGCACTTTGGGCAGATTATAACCAAGACGCTATCGTGATGGGTTCCTTTATCCATTATTTTCATATACTCCATTGCAAGCATCTCGATTTTCTTTTTGCAACTGGGACACTTGACTAAAGCAACCAATTTTTTCATAAGTTTGATTCCTATTTCTTATAAATCAAACGCTTTCCAACTGTCTTTTGCAATCCCAAATCTGTCCTGACTCCATCGGTCATTTTTCGGCAATTGTGGCGATGTTCAAACTCCGCCAGATACAACGGCAAATGCTGGGCGCTGACATGGTGAAACGTTCCAATTACCCCGCGTTTTAAGAGCGAAAAGTATGATTCCGCACTGGCAGTGGTGATAAGGTGATTGCCTTCGCGGCGGCTAAATTCTCCGCCGCGATGTTTGACGGTGAAATGGTAGTATTCCAACTGCAAATCCTTGTAACCCCGGCTATCGGTATGCAGTTCGGAATTGGCCGCAACATGGTCACGAATAGCTTGCTTTAAATTTCCCCCTGACACTGTCGCCATTGCTTTTGTGCGTGCCCGTCCGCCGCGTTCCACCATGGCAACCACGGTCATAAGCTTGTGGGGTTGTTTGGCCTCAGGCGCGTTTGTTCCCGTGGAAATAAAACATTCGTCCGCCTCGACAATTCCTGACAGCTTGGGAGCGTCCCCAGACTCTTGCAGGGCGTGTCTAATGCGGTGACTAAGGAAAAGTGCCGTCTGATAGCTTCCCAGCTCCAAAATGCGTTTGAGTTGCAGGGCACTAATACCCTACTTTGAACTGCAAATCAGGAAAAAGGCAATGAGACATTTGCGGAGCGGGATATGGCTTTTCTCAAAGATTGTCCCAATGGTCACGGTGAACTGCTTTTTGCACTGGGAACAGAACCGCAGCCCGGCCCGGACTTCGGCGTCTGGATTGTGGGCAATCCCGGAGAATTTGCTGTGGTCATTGCACTTGCAATGGGGACAGACAATGCCGTCTTTCCAGATAACCTTTTCGAGGTGCTTACGCGCCTTTTCCTCAGTGCCGAAACGGTCAAACAATTGAATCAAAGTCAGGTCTTTTTGCTTTTGTTTCGCTTTCATGCAACCACTATCCGCTTGCGGTCATTGTTTGTCAACTAGATAATCCCAGCAAAATGCTAAAAGGCGATAGTTTTGGCATAGTTCTTTCCGTGCACGCGCAAGCAGTTTAACCTCAATTAGTTATTTGGGTCAACTATATGAATATCGATTCCGGGGGCGTGGTGCATGAAGAAATCCAGGACATCAGGACGGGTAAATTGCCACCAGCGGCGTTCGCTGGTGCCAAGGACTACGAGGTTTACATCGTTTTTTCGGCAATAGTCCAAAAGCGCATGGCAGACGTCTTCGCTCTCCACAACCGTGACACTACCGCCGAGCTCAGTGGCGAGTTGGACATTTTGCATGAATTTACGCTGTAAATCAGAAGGAATGTTATTCGGCCCTTCTTTTTTCCGGCGCACGTAGACGGCCATCCATTCCCGGTTTAACCGTCCGGCCAGTCGCGACGCCGCGCGAAGCAGCCGCGAAGTGGTATCGGGATTGGTCGTAAAGAAAACCGCAATTTTCTCGCTGACATCGGTCAGTGCCTGGCCGCCAACGCGTGGCCGGCGATCCAGGGCCGCGGCAGTTTCGCGCAAAGCCAGTTCGCGCAGGGTGTTCAGGTTATTTTCGGTAAAGAAGTTCTCGAGAGCAGCGGCGGCGCGGTCTGGTGGATAAATTTTCCCGGTGCGCAGGCGCTCGCGCAATTCCTCGGCAGTCAAATCAACGTTCACAATCTGGTCGGCTTCGAGGACAAAGCGATCCGGCACGCGCTCGCGGACGTCCACGCCGGTGGCCCGCAGCACGGTGTCATGCAGGCTTTCCATGTGCTGGATGTTCATCGCGGTGATGACATTAATGCCCGCCAGCAGCAAATCATGGACTTCGAGATATCGTTTCGGATAGGTCGAGCCGGTCACATTGGTAAAAGGCAATTCGTCAATGACGCACACGGTAGGGTAACGTTTGAAGATGGCGTCAACATCAAGGACTTCCACCATCGTGTTGCCGTACGGCACCTTTTTGCGGGGAATGATTTCCAGGCCTTCGAGCAGGGCTTCAGTTTCCTTGCGCCCGTGGGTTTCGACCCAGCCGATGGCGACGTCCACGCCCGCTGTTTTGAGGCGATGCGCCTCCTCGAGCATGGCAAAGGTTTTGCCCACACCGGCGGCATGGCCAAGGTAAATCTTGAGTTTGCCCAGGCGGCTTTTTTCAATCAGTCGCAGGAAATCTTCCGGTTTTAACCGCTCGGCCGGTACTGGCACGGTTTCAGGCACGCGAATAATTTGAAGGCAAAGACTGGAAAATGGAAGATAGAAGATGGCGAAGGAAGAGACACCGTTTACCGCCTCGGATTGGTTTTGACGGTGGGTGCTTTCTCAGCTACAGTGTTTTTTCCATTTTTGTGATGAATTATTGTCATGACAGGCTTGATTAAGAAAATTTTCGGATCGAGGAACGAGCGGGAAGTCAAACGGCTTTGGCCGCGCGTGAAGCAGATCAACGAGATTGAAACGGGGCTCCAAAAGCTGACCGACGACGAATTGCGCGCTAAGACGACGGCGTGGAAGGAGGAATTTTCCAAAATCGAGGACAACGACGAGTTGGCCCGTCGCCTGGAAGAGATTCTGCCGGAAGCCTTTGCCGTGGTGAAAAACGCCTGCCGCCGCATGTTCGGGCGGGAAGTTATCGTGCGTGAGCATCCACTCAAATGGGAAATGATTCCCTTTGACGTCCAGCTCATTGGTGGCATTGGATTGCACAACGGGAAGATCGCCGAAATGGCGACGGGTGAAGGTAAAACCCTGGTAGCCACGCTGCCGGTCTATCTGAATGCGCTCACCTGCCGTGGTGTGCACGTGGTGACGGTAAATGATTACCTGGCTGCCCGCGATTCCGAATGGATGGGTTCCATTTACAAGTTTCTTGGCCTCACCGTCGGCTGCATTCTTCACGACCAGCCGCCGCAGTTGCGGCGCGAGCAATACAATTGCGACATCACCTACGGTACAAACGCTGAATTCGGCTTCGATTATCTGCGCGACAACGGCATGGCCATCCGCAAGGAAGAGCAGGTCCAGCGCGGCCATTACTTTGCCATTGTGGACGAAGTGGACTCCATCCTGATTGAC
Organism: Pseudomonadales bacterium; assembly: GCA_035500235.1. Classification (GTDB taxonomy): domain Bacteria; phylum Verrucomicrobiota; class Verrucomicrobiia; order Limisphaerales; family UBA11358; genus UBA11358. The sequence continues at coordinate 5,965 of DATJXK010000052.1, forward strand.
GAGGCGCGGACGCCGCTCATTATTTCCGGCCCGGCAGTCATCACTTACGACGAGCAATACGCGCAGTGGAAGCCCACCGTGGAATCGCTCGTGCGGGCGCAACAGCAGTTGTGCAATCGGTTCTTGAAGGAAGCGGAAGAGTTGATTAAAGAGATGAACCAGGCGAACGCCAAAAACGTTGGGGACATCGAGCATACGCTCGGGTTACTGTTATTCCGCGTGAAGACGGGCCAGCCAAAGTCTGAAGGCCTGATGAAGCTGCTGGAAAATCCCGAGTACGCGCGGCTGATGAATGAAGCGGAACTGGAACTTCACAAGGACCAGAAGAAAGTCGAGCTCTACAAGGAGAAGGAAGAACTGCTTTTCGCGATTGATGAAAAGAGCCACGAAGCCGATATGACGGAAAAAGGGCGTAATTTCATTAGCCCGAAAGATCCGGAGGCATTTGTGCTGCCTGATTTATCCACGCAAATCCATGAGATTGACGCGGGGGCCGAGACGGACGCCCGCAAGCGCATGGAAGCCAAGGCGAAACTGCAGCAGGAGTTTGAGGTTAAGGCGCAAAAAATCCATGCGATTTCGCAGTTGCTCAAAGCCTATTCGCTTTACCAGTTAGACGTGGAATATGTCGTCCAGGAAAACAAAGTCATTATCGTGGACCAGCACACGGGACGTTTGATGCCCGGACGCCGCTGGAGCGACGGCCTGCACCAGGCAGTCGAAGCCAAGGAAGGCGTCCAAATCGAGCGCGAAACGCAAACTCTGGCGACAATCACCATTCAAAATTATTTCCGCCTTTATCAAAAGCTGGCCGGTATGACCGGTACTGCGGAAACCGAAGCGTCAGAATTTTTCGATATTTATAAGCTCGGCGTCCTCACGATTCCGACCAATAAACCGAACATCCGCAAGGACAAGAACGATTCGGTTTACAAGACCCGGCGCGAGAAATTCAGCGCCGTGGTTGGGGAGATCAAAGAGATCCACCAGCAGGGGCGGCCCATTTTGGTCGGCACGGTTTCCGTCGAAACGAGCGAAATGCTCTCGAAAATGCTCAAGCGCGAAGGGCTGGTTCACTCGGTGCTGAACGCGAAAGCTCACCAGCAGGAAGCGGAGATCGTCTCGCGTGCGGGCACGCGCGGCGCCATTACCATTGCTACCAACATGGCCGGCCGCGGCACGGACATTAAATTGGGGCCGGGCGTATCCGAAGTCGGCGGCTTGCACGTGCTCGGCACGGAGCGCCATGAATCACGCCGCATTGACCGTCAGTTGCGTGGACGCTGCTCGCGCCAGGGCGACCCGGGGTCCTCGCACTTTTTCATTTCGCTGGAAGACGATTTGATGCGCCTGTTCGGCTCGGACCGGATTGGCAAATGGATGGAAAAAATGGGGATGGAAGAAGGCCAGGAGCTCCAGCACGGAATGCTGAACGCCTCCATCCAGCAGGCGCAACGGCGCGTCGAGCAGCATAATTTCCAAATCCGCAAACGGACGCTCGAGTACGACGACGTGATGAACAAGCAGCGCGAGGTCATCTATGGCTTCCGCAACGAAATCATCCGCAGCGACGATGTGCGCGACCGGTTGCTCGATATAATTGAAGAGGTCGTGATTTCCAAAGTGGAGGAATTTACCGCTGCGAATGAGGAATCTTCCGAATGGCGCGTACGCCAACTGGCCGACTGGGTCAATTTGAATTTCCCCCTGGGCATCCAGGAAGCGGAAATCGTGAAGGTCGCCGCGTCGGGCAAGGAACGGCCGGTTTCGGGCTCGATTTTTGGCGGTTTGAGCGAAGAACAGTTTGCCGTGTGCAATTTTATCACGGATAAAATCCGCGGGGCTTACAAATTAAAAACAGATTTGGAAGATCCGGCGAAGCTCCCGGTCGTTGAGCGTTACACGATTCTGACGGCGATCGATAAATTATGGCAGGAGCATTTGTATGAGATGGACAGTCTGCGTTACAGCATCCATCTGCGCCAGCTCAGCCAGCGCGATCCGCTCGTGGAATATAAAGCGGAAGGCTTCAAGATGTTCGACGAGATGATGGTGAACGTGAAAACGGAGATCTGTCACAACGTCTTCCGCAGCGCGACGTCATTGATGGCCTATGAAAACTTCCAGCTGAAGATGCGCCAGCAGGCGTCCCATCAAAGCTCGAGTGCGTTCGGCGGCAATGGTCCTGCGCCAGGGCAGGACCCGGGTGCCGGCCAGAAGAAGGCCAGCGATGTCGTGAGCGAAGCGGCCGCCGCCCACGAAAAGGCCAAGCCCGTTCGTACCGGCCCCAAGGTCGGCCGGAACGATCCCTGTACCTGCGGCAGCGGTAAAAAATATAAGCACTGCTGCGGTGCTTAATGGAGCCTCAAAAATCCCTCTACCGCGGGCGCCTCGCGCCCACACCGACTGGCTTTTTACACTTGGGCCATGCCCGGACATTTTGGACGGCGCAGGAAAGGGCGAAAGCCAATGGCGGGACATTCATTTTACGCAACGATGATTTGGATGGTGCTCGTTGCAAGCCGGAATTCGTGCGCGCCATGGTGGAAGACCTGCAATGGTTCGGTTTTAGATGGACGGAAGGACCGGATATCGGAGGTGCATTTGGTCCCTATAATCAAAGCGAACGGTTTTCTTTCTATCGTGCAGCGCTGGAAAAACTGCGCGAAGATCGCCTTATTTATCCCTGTTACTGTTCGCGCCGGGACATCCAATCTGCTACCCAGGCACCGCATGCGGCGGATGATGAAGAGCCCATTTATTCCGGGACTTGTCGGGATAAGGCTCAAATGGACGGCATGAAGTTTTCCTGGCGCTTCCGCGTGCCTGATGGCCAAGCGGTAACATTCACCGACCAGAAACTTGGTGAAAAGACATTCGTTGCCGGAAAGGATTTCGGTGATTTCGTGGTGTGGCGAAGCGACGACGTTCCGGCGTATCAACTGGCCTGCGTCGTAGACGATGCCGCCATGGAAATCACTGAGGTTGTGCGTGGCGAAGATTTATTGCTTTCCACGGCAAGGCAACTTTTGCTTTATCGCGCGCTCGGGCTAAAAGCGCCGGAGTTTTTCCATTGTCCGCTTATGCTGGATGAAAAGGGCCAGCGGTTGGCGAAACGGAATGATGCCTTAAGTTTGCGCGGGTTGAGGGAGAGGGGAGCGAAACCAGAGGAATTGAGAAAAGCCTGGCGGGACGACATTTATTGATAGTGGGACAGGCATCTTGCCTGTCACTGGGTGGAGCGAGCGTACCCGCGAGCCGCATCAGCCGCATTACAGCAACGCAATGACGGCTCGTCAGTAGCCTCGCCCCACCGGAGTTTCAGGGGCTGTTATCGGTGGGGCGAGCGTACCCGCGAGCCGGATCAGCCGCATTACAGCAACGCAATGACGGCTCGTCAGTAGCCTCGCCCCACCGCAATGTCTTCCACTTCTGATCGACAGCAGCCTTGCCCTGACCCTTGCATCACCGTGTATTGCAACAGTAGTGTCCCAATTTGATGAAGCGCGTCCTGCTCTGCACGACCAATCCGCAGCAGCTGAAGTGGTCGAATCCGCTGCCAATTGAGACAACTCACGCTCCGCTTCAATAATTCGGGTGCCAA
>DATJXK010000053.1:0-5118 GCA_035500235.1 Pseudomonadales bacterium
GGCCTCGAGCGTGTGGATGTCATCCTGCGTCGCGTGGACGATAATTTTTGCGATCCACTGGAGTTGCGCAACGATTCCATGCTCGGCGTGCCCGGCTTGATTGAGGCTATTCGCGTCGGGAATGTCGCTGTGGCAAACATGCCCGGCAGCGGGCTCGTGCAAAGCCCCGCGCTGATGTCGTTCCTCCCGGGTCTTTGCAAACATATCCTGGGCGAGGAATTGAAATTGCCGTCCGTCGCGACCTGGTGGTGTGGGCAGGAATCCGCGCGTAAATTTGTCCTGGAAAATTTGGACAGGCTGTTCGTGAAACCCGCTTTTCGCGCTGAAGAAAATACGGGAACGAATTTCAAACCGGCCGATTTAAGGAAGCGCATCGAATTTGATCCCGATTTATTTGTTGCGCAGGAATATGTGGACCTTTCCCAGGCGCCATCGTGGGATGGTAAATGGATTCCCCGGCCGGTGGCGTTACGTGTTTTTCTGGTCGCTCGCGCCGACGGCAGTTACAGCGTCATGCCCGGAGGCCTGGCCCGAACATCGCCGGATCCGGACGGCAAATTTATTTCCATGCAACGGGGCGGCAGCAGCAAAGACACCTGGATTATCTCCGATGGCCCGGTGGAGGAAACGACCTTGCTCCATCGCGCCGGCGTTAATTTTGAATTGCGTCGCACGGGAAATAATTTGCCTTCGCGCCTCGCGGACAATTTTTTCTGGCTGGGGCGTTATTCCGAACGCGCGGATGCCACCGCGCGTTTGCTGCGCAGTGCGTTGCGTCGCTTCAATCCTGAGCGCACCGGGGGCGCTTTACCTGCATTGGGGCCACTGTTGTTGACACTGGAAATGCAGGGTCAATTGCCAGCGGGACTGGAGGACCTGGAGTTGCGGCAAAACCCGGAAGTTTTTGAAGCCGAATTGCTTGCGGCCATCTTCGATCCTTCGCGCCCCGGCAGTTTATATGGCATTATTGGCAATTTATCCCGGCTGGCGGCGCAGGTCCGCGACCGGACATCCACGGATTTATGGCGCGTGATTAATAAGCTCAACGATTGCCTGGCCGATGGCCGTAAAAATCTGGGGGCAAAAAACGCGGAGGGGCGACCAGAAAAAACATCCGGCGACGAAAAAATCTCTGAGCCATCCACCGTAATTCTGGCGGCCGATGCCGTTCGTGTACTCAATGAAGTCCTGGATGGCATCGCAGCTTTCCACGGTTTGGCACGCGAAAACATGACCCGCGCCCAGGCCTGGCGGTTCATTGACATGGGCCTGCGGATCGAACGGGCCATCTATCTTTCCATGCTTCTCAATGGCACGCTGGATGTTCCGGATGCTGACAATCACAGTTTGCTCGAAGCTGTCCTGGAAGTGGCCGACAGTTCGATCACTTATCGTTCCCGGTACAATCTTTTGCCGCAACTCGCTGCTGTAGCCGATTTGATTTTGCTCGATGATAAAAATCCCCGCTCCGTGCTGTTCCAAATTCACCAGCTCGTCCAGCACTTCGAACGCCTCCCACAGGAACGCAATTCCGCCGGGCGCGAAATTCTGAATAATTGCCTCGGCCGCCTCGAACGCGGCGATACCCGGGAACTGGCCGGTCTTGGGGAAAATTTGCCTGCGAGCAAAACCGGACGTCTCATCCAGCAAACCCTGCGCGATCTGCCGCGGCTTTCCGACGCCATCGCCGCCAGCTATTTTGCGCATTCTGAAATTTCCCGGACCGGACGCGAATTTGGGCTATGAATTACCACATCACTCATCGCACCGTTTACGAATACGCCGCGCCTGTCGCGGTCTCGCATCATGTTGCCCGGCTGGAACCGCGTGATACCCCGGCGCAAACGCCTGAAAATTTTTCATTAAAAATTCATCCTCAGCCGGTCTTGCGCAAGGTCCGCACCGATTTTTTTGGCAATCAACTGTGTTTTTTCAGCGTGCAGGAAATCCATCAGCACCTTGAAATTACCGCGACCAGCCGTGTTTCCATCCATCAACCGGAGCCCATCTTACCGGACACTTCATTGGCCTGGGAACAGGCTGCCAAGCTCTTTCGCGATCCGGTCGCACCGGATATTATTGGCCCCTATCAATTTGTTTTCGATTCGCCCCATGTGTGTGCTTCCTTTGACCTGGCTGATTATGCGCGCGAAAGCTTTAAAAAGGATACGCCATTGCTGGCAGGCGCCTTGGATTTGACGCGCCGTATTTTTGAAGATTTTAAGTACGATTCCAAGGCCACGACCATTGTCACCCCGCTCGAAGAAGTCCTGGAAAAGCGCCGTGGCGTCTGCCAGGACTTTGCCCATCTGGGTATAGCCTGCCTGCGTTCCCTCGGGTTGCCGGCACGCTATGTTAGCGGCTACTTGCGGACGCATCCCCCGGAAGGAAAAGAACGGCTCGTGGGCGCCGATGCTTCGCATGCCTGGTTTTCTGTTTTTTGCCCGCGCAATGGCTGGAGCGATTTTGACCCGACCAATAATTTACAGGTGTCCGGGGAACATATCACCGTTGCCTATGGCCGCGATTTTAGCGATGTGAGTCCCGTAGCCGGAATTTTAACCGGCGGCGGGCAGCATGAAGTTAAAGTTTCCGTGGACGTCAAAGAAATTTCCGCCGCATGAAATGGGAAATCCTCCATCGCACGCAATACACCTATGTTTCGCCGGTCTCAGAAAGCTTCAATGAGGTGCGCCTCCATCCCGTTTCCAACGAATGGCAGCAGGTAAACGATTTCCTGCTCAAAGTTTTGCCGGCTACACGCCTGCGCCATCATCGCGATTTCTATTCCAACATCGTTCATCATTTTGACATACCCGAACCTCACAAAGTGCTCGTGGTGGAAAGTTTTTTGCATGTGACCACCAAATCACATCCATTGCTGGCTGTCTCCGAAACGACTTTTCCGCTGGCACGCATCGGCGAAGCGGCGCGTGAGCCGCGTGTTTTTGATTTTCTCCAGGAAAGCCGGTTTGTGGATATGTCACCGGAAACATGGCGGTTCGCCCTCGACGCCACGGCCGGGGCCACCGATACCTGGCAGGCTGCGCTGGCGATTATGCATTTCATTCATGGCCGCACGAAATATGAGCCTAAGTCCACGAATGTGCACACGCACATGAGTGACGTCCTGAAAGAGCGGCGCGGGGTTTGCCAGGACTTCGCGCATGCCATGTTGGGGCTTTGCCGGGCTTTGAAGATCCCCGCCCTTTATGTCAGCGGTTACCTCGCCACCGAAATCGCCAGCGCCACCCATGCGTGGGTGGAAGTTCTGGTTCCAGGCATCGGCTGGCGCGGGCTCGATCCCACGCACAACCGGCAGATTGATGAAACCTACGTGAAAATTGCCGTCGGACGGGATTACGCTGATGTTCCGCCTGTCACCGGCAATTACAAAGGCACTACCGATCGCAAAATGGAAGTCAGCGTCAAAATCAAAGCCAATTGATTTGGGGAAAATATTCTGCCAAAAATAGAAGCGTCAGGATTAATCATGATTACATCTGCCGGTTTCAATTTGTGAGCGAACCTTCCCCTGAAATCAGCTTCGTCATTCCTTGTTATAACGAGGAAGGCAATTTGCGTGAATTGGTTAAGGCCATTCGTTCTGCTGTCGAGCCGTTAAACCTTGGTTATGAAATCGTCATCACCGACGATTGCAGCCAGGATAACTCCTGGAAAATCCTCCAGGAGCTTGCCGCCGCGGACCCACGCATTCGTGCGCTGAAGTTTGCTTCCAATCGCGGTGAATCCGCCGCGCACTGGGCCGGAATGAAAGCCTCGCGCGGCAAATACATCGTCACGCTCGATGCCGATTTGCAAAATGATCCGAAAGACCTGCCCAAACTTTGGGAGGGTTTGAAAAATTACGATTGCGTTTGCGGCAGCCGTGTCGCCACCCGTAGTGAAGGCGATAACTTTGTTAAAGTGGCTTCCTCCCGCATTGCCAATTGGGTCCGCAATAAATTGTCTGGTGATAACATCAGTGATTCGGGCTGCTGCTACCGCGCCTTCAAACGGGAGTGCATCCAGGATTTAAAATTTTTCAAGGGCATGCACCGGTTTATGCCCACGCTAATCAGGATGGAAGGTTTCACGGTGGTAGAGGTTCCCATTGGCACCAACCCGCGTTTTGCCGGCCAGACTCATTACGGAGTTTGGGACCGCCTGTTTGCCTCCTTTTATGACCTGCTCGCCGTGCGCTGGATGAAAAAGCGCATGATTAAATACCAGGTCGCCGAGAAAGTAAATTAAGCGGCGCTCGTTCTTCCTATGCAAAGGTTCTTAATCAAATGCGTCAATTGCGCGCTTTTGATTATTATCGCCATTGGGATTCCCGCCATCACGCACATCGAATTTCGCGGACTGGAAATCGGTTCTGAGCGCACCTACAAACTGCTCGTGTTTTGGGGACTTGGCCTGGCGCTGGCTTTAAATCTCCTGGCCGCTTCCTTCGTTATAAAGACCCGGAAAGAACGTTTGTTATGCTGGGAATGGGCGGCGGTTTTTGGCGTGCTATTTTTTGCCTATGCCGCGTTTGTTTTTGGCTATTTCAATTTCGACTGGCTGAAAAATTTTCTGCTGCGGCTGCAAAAATATTTTTAATTATTCCTGCCGGTATTCCTGAATGGCAGCGCGCCACCAGGGCGCCAGCGTGGCGCCGGGCCGGAGCCAGATTTGCTCGTGCAGCCATTCCATCGCGTTGGCATCGGACATGATTAAAAGCCGTTCTTCCACCTTTATTTTATCTGGTCCCTCGGCCAGGAATTTTTCCACCAGGTGCCGGATTTTTTGGCCGCCTACTCCCATCAATGCGAATTGTTCCGCATAAACCGGGTTGGATTTCTTTTCCCGCAGCAACGAAACGTGGATGGCATTGACGTAGGGGTCCAGCACAGCTTCCGAGAAGCCGTTATGTCGCGCATGCGGCATCGTCTGCTCGATGATTTCCCGGATTTTTAGCCGTGCACGCAACGAAACGAGTTCGGCCGGCGGTTGTGTTTCCTCGGGAGTGACGAACAGGCCCCATTTGCGCGCCCGCTCGCCGAGGTCTACCCGGCTCGTAAACACGCTCAACGGAACTGAGAGGACCAGTCCCGCAAACAAGGGAGCGAACCA
>DATJXK010000054.1:0-36858 GCA_035500235.1 Pseudomonadales bacterium
TATGCCTTCTTTATTTCTGTTATAATTGCCAGAACCAATAATTAAGAGTTTCTTCGTGGTTGAGCTCATATTTAACGACTTAAGAATATAAAAATGACGGTCTGAAAATTAAAATAATTTCGATTAAAAACCCATTTCATCGGTTCATTTGTGATTGAACCTGCTGGCATAAGCCATGATAGGTCAATTAGTTGCGTAAATCGCATATCGTAAATCGTAAATTTAAAATAGCGGTAGTCACTAACTATGAGTTTAACCACGCTCATGGTAAAATGCCCGGATGAGTGTGTCGCTCATGCCACTTGCTGTAGCGGCGGTCTATGACCGCCGACTCCGCAGACCCCAGTCCGCGCTCGCTTCCCTTCCGGCGTCTGGCTTCCCCATTCTGGATTCCGCCATCCCCAGCCTTCGGAAGCCTTTAGTAACCTTTAGAAGCCTTTGGAAGGCTAAAATAAAGAATCCTTTTTTATTTATTCTGTCCATTCTGTCAAAACCGCCTTCTTCGGTCGGCGTCCCAAACCTTCCCAAAGCTTCCCCAACCTTCCCAAGGCATTTTTTAAGAATCATTTTTATGCCCGGCCACTAAATACTTTCACCAATTTCGGAACCCTACTGAACCCTAATGTAACCTATAGAACCCTACAGAACGCCCCCCCCGGGGGGGGGGACGCTGCATCACTCAACTCTCAACTCTCAGCCATGAACTCATTTGAACACCGCGATGACTTCAATTTCGCCGACGATGTTGTTGTTCAATTCCGGCAGTTCTGCCGCCGGGATCCACAATTCCTGGTGGATGTTATCGCCCACGGTTTGGACGGGGTATTTCAAAATGAAATCTTTGCGCACATGAAAGCGGGTGACATAGCCGGCGCCGGAATCGCGCATGTTCCAGTCGCGCGCGATTTGCACGGCGTAGTTCATGTTCAGCACGGGATAAAAAATCGGCTGCCCGGGCAAACGCGGCGGGAAGGCGCGGTTGCCGCTGGCATAAATCAGGTCCAGCTCGTCCGGCCCGACGGGCCGAAAGAGGGTCAATGTGTCGTCCATATATTTAAATCTCATTTTATTAATGGGAGAGCGGGCCACAATTTGGCTCCTCACCCCTGCCCTCTCCTCGTTGGGCGAGGAGAGGGAGTGTTTTGTATTGTTTCTTCATTCGTTCAAGAACCCGCCTTTGCTTCACTACGGCGCGGCAAGCAGCAGGCCTTAGGTTTTCAAGAACAGGTCCCATTCACTCACGCCGTGGGCGTTGCGAATGAGCGCGGACATGGGCAGTTCCCTGGGCGCGCGCGGCGTGGCGAGCAGCTTGAGGCCGGCCTCGTGCGGGAGGCGGTCGGCCTTGCGCTGGTTCACGTCTTTCGCGGACCAGACAAGGTTTTCCCAGGTATCGGCGCCGCCGCGCGAGCGGGGCACGACGTGGTCGAGGCTGCCTTCGTCCGGGTGCAGCAAGCGGCCGGTGTACTGGCAGCGGTTGCCGTCGCGTTCGCGAATGGCGCGGGCGCAGAGACGCGGGCGCTTTTTCGGCACGCGGGCATAGTTCACCGCCACGATGACGGCGGGCACGCGCACGACACCGCGTGCGGTGCGGACGGCGTGGTCCTGCGGACGCACGGGCAACGTGAGCCATTCGTCCCATGGCACGGGGCGGATGACGTCCTCGCCCTGGATGTCCAGGCCGGTGGCGACGTTCGTGGCCATTTGGCAAAAGGCGTCCTGCGGCGTGCGAATATTGATCGCCTGCCAGTTGCGGTTCAGCACGAGCACGATGTTCTGGTTCAGTATGTTTGTCATAAAATGTTTAGCCCGCCTGTGCGCTGTGCGCTTCGGCGCGGCAGCCTTCGCATATTGCAGCGCAAAAAAGAGAAGGCTGGCTTGCCGAGCCGAAGCTCGACAGAGCGAAGGCTGGTGTTTGTCCTTTGCTGTAAAAGATTGACTCAAAGGGGAAAGCGGCGAACTTAATTAAAATTATGACTGACACATTGCGAAAACGATTGGAAAAGGTCCGGCTCGCACTGCTCGCGCTGCACAAAGCGCTGGTGGATTCCGAGCGCGCCAGCTACGAACAAACCATGGGCGTGATCAAGTCGCCAAACCATTTCCTGAAACTGCTGACAGATGATCCCTGGTTTGCGTGGCTGAAACCCATCTCAAGTTTAATCGTATCGATGGATGAAGCGCTGGATATGAAAGAATCACCCGGCGATAGCGTCGTGGAGGCGTTACTGAAAGAAACGCACGTCCTGCTGGTGCCCTCGGAAAATGGCGAGGGATTTGGGCGCCATTACTTCGATGCCCTGCAGCGCGACCCGAATGTCATCCTGGCGCATGCCGATGTGACTAAACTTTTTGAAAAGCGAAAACCGAAATAACGCTTAACCAGGGAGAAAAAATGAGACCTTACGTCATTTGCCACATGTGTACGTCGCTCGACGGCCGGATTATCGGCGACCGTTGGGGAAAGCTTCCCGGCTACCGACACGAGAGCCAGTTGTTTGAAACGACAGCGGCGAGCTTCGGCATCGGCGCATGGCTCGTAGGCACGACCACGATGGACGAATTCGACGGGCGCAAAGGAAAATTGCCGCGCGCGAAAGAAATCATTCCCCGGCGCGATTACATTGCCAATCCCAAAGCCAAAACGCTGGGCATCGGCGCGGACGCCAAAGGCGTATTACGATTTCAAAACAATGAAGTGGGCGGCGACCACGTGGTGCTGCTGGTCACGGACCGCGCGAGCAATGATTATCTGGCACACCTGCAAGCCGCGGGCGTTTCGTATTTATTTTGCGGCAAAGTGAAACTAAATTTGCCCATGGCGTTGAAGAAACTCGGAAGCGCCGGCACATTTGGGCTGCGCAAATTGATGTTGCAGGGCGGCGGCGCATTTAACGGCGCAATGCTCCAGGCCGGCTTGGTGGATGAGATCAGTCATATCACCGTGCCGGTGGCCGACGGCGGCGAGGACGTGGCTACAATGTTTGACGGCGGACTATCCAGGCAGGCAGCGGCGAAGCTGCGGTTGTTTTCCCACAAAATATTGCCCGGCGGCGCGGTTTGGTGCCGGTACAAAGTGACGGCGAGGCGTTGATAAGTTATGAACGGCGCAAACAATCTCGCTAGCTTAATTGCAACCAATTCCTTAAGTGATTGTTCAAAGTTTGAACATCAACTGCGGATAGTTTCCCAACAATTTTCACCACAAGTCTTTCTTCCACTGTGGCGATTTGAGCCTTGATACCACAATTTACATTCAGCCCTGCCGCCTGCCATTCGCGCAAAGGAAAATCGGTATTTGCGAGCTGCGAAGAAATTGGCACAAGGAAAAGATCCACACCGTTACGACCGATGACAACTGCTGGCCGAACTTTGCGGCTGCTTAAATCCGTGAACGGAATCGGAAGAAGGACAACATCATTGCGAAAGCAGCTCATTGAATACGTCATCGTCCGCGTTGTTCCAGGTCTTCGACAAATTTTCTTCAGACAATTTCAACCACGATTCCCGCTCCACATCCGCTTCAATGGTGACACGAACGTGAGATTTTTCAGGCAACGACAACGGCTGGGAAAGAATAATCTTCCCATTTTCATAAATTGCTTCAACGGTCGTTGTCATATAACTGAAACTACAATCGAAAGTTTAGATTGGCAAGCGCGATTGCCTGTGTTTTGCGGCAAAAGCTTGTTTGGATTAAATTACTTCCCCGGCGGTACGGGGGGTGGTTTTTGGACGGTGGCTTCCACGTCCACGACGCCGGATTTTGGGTTGCCGGTGATGGGCGGCGGAACATCGTTTTCAGCAATGCGCCCGGCTCGGGTGGCAATGAGCACAGCCAGCGTCCATGTCGGCGCAAAATCGACCACGGGCAGCAACTTAATCATAAACGAGGGCAAAAAGGCAATGTGCCAGCCGAGCAACAGAGTGAGGATGATGCAGGCCACAACGTCCACAATATTATTAAGCGGGGACACAAATCCCTCGGACATCACAGGCGCGAGGCCCACTTCCAGGGCATCAGCGCCGATGGCGATAATATATGCCGCGGCGATCGTGGAACGTTTGACGTTCGCTTTCATTGTTAATGAGACTTTAATTCAATCTGACGGGAAGACCAAATTAAACGTTCAAGGAAAATGGCCTGCTGGGCCGAAGCCGGGCAGCGAAGGCTGGCTGCCTCGCCTGGGCTTGCACCAGGACTTCCGATGTCAGAGATCGGTGCGCTGCGGATTACGCGACGAGGCATTTAAAATGGTCGCCCGGGAAGGAGTTGCACCCTCAACTTCCGGATGTAGGCCGGGGATGATCCTGTTTCACCACCGGGCGAAATGTACAAGCGAAATTGGCGTGCCGAGCCGAAGCCGGATGGCGAAGGCTGGCTGCCGGGGCTGGAATCGCACCAGCATCCGCGCCTTCAAAGGGCGCTGTCCTACGATTAGACGACCCGGCAATTTAAGAAATAGAAGAGCCCGCCTACGCTACGCTTCGGCGCGGCAGTTTTCGCCTTGGCGAAAACTGGTGGCCTGCCAGGGTAGCGCGCCCTGTTCTACGAGTTAAAAGCCCGTTGCATCACTTTAATGCTTGCAAGCCGAGGTTGAAATTGGCTCGCCGAGCCGAAGCTCGGGAGCGAAGGCTGGTGCTCATGGTCAGAGTTGCACTGACACTGGCGACGCTCTCGACGTCGTGCCTCTGCTGGTTGGGCTACATGAGCGTGTGCACCTCCGGTTGGTCTCTTTCACCAACTAAGTATCCTCCCATGACAGAGGTCGCTCGAGCTACTTCGCGCTCGGAGGTGTAAAATGGTCGGCGTACCGGGTAACGCTCCCGGGCCCGGCACTCGTCCAGTGCGATTCCGTTTATAAAACGGACGGTTCTCTTTGAACTACACGCCGATGGCGGAATGTCGTGGACTTGCACCACTTGCCCGAAGGCACGCACCCGTTAGCAACAGGGCCCGGCACGCTGATCCGGTTGACATTCCAAAATGGTCCGCGAGGCAGGATTTGCACCTTCAACCTTCCCGTTCTGAGCGGGACGCCTCTGCTATTGGGCTAACGCGCCGTGAAACTGGTACTCCCGGCAGGATTCTCGCCTGCAACCGCGACGTTCGAAGCGTCGCACTCTAATAATTTGAGCTACGGGAGCGTTGAAATTAGGGCAATAAATAACAGCGGACGGCTCGATTCACAGGGTATCTGGATGAAGCCAAAAAAAATTTGGCAGATTTGCCAATTCGAGTGTAGTGTCGCTTGTGCGAAAGGCGTGCACGACTTTCAATTGGCCTTGAGCCGTTTATCGCCATCAAATAAACGAAAGGAAATTCTATGACTGTTCTTGAGAAAGCTCCGGAGCTTAATGTTCATTCTTATAACAATACCGGGCTCATAGTGGATCCGACGGACATCACATTTGACGATTTGACCAGCGACACCGTGATGATCCGGGTAAAGATTCGAAACGAAGGCGAGTATCGATCAAGTCCTACATCTGTCCGGCTGGAATCCGCGCCATTCGGGGCATTCGTAGCATGGCGTCCACTGGCAACTTTGCCTGTACCAGCGCTTGAACCGGGTGAATCGCGTGAATTGAGCGTCACAGCCACCCGCCCTCACCCGGTACCACTGGGAGGTCTCGACCGCGTTCCTCCTATGAGCGTACTCACGGCGCTGGGCGCCTCGTCCGATACACCGCTTCCACAGCGTGATGTCGGCCGCGCCGTATTACAGGGTCTATTTCGGAGGCAAGGAATTTCCCGTCCTGCCAGCAATGCCAAAAATCCCTGGGGATTGATGTTGCCGCCCGATTTATGGGAATTTTTCGGCCGAGAACAACCGCATTGGGCGGGAAACATCAATGTGTTTGTTGGCGACTGCGCGGTCGAGCGCCACGTGGCCAAAGCCCTGCGAATTTATTCCGGGCGCACGAACCTGGCGATGTTCGTTGTCGGAGGACGAGGCAAACGCGATGCTTATGCGTTCAAACTGGTGGGCCTGGCCCCGGATTGGAAAGCAGCCCTGCACAACGTGACCGGCGCAAAGACGCTGGTCGTTCGTTCAATGGATAAACCAATCCAGGAAAAGCAATGGGTGCCAGCCGACACAGGCATGATGCTAATGATGCTGGCGGTGCAACCACCAAAAATTTGCAAAAACGGGAGAGTGCAGGTCCAAGTGACCCGCCAGTCCTGCCAGAAAACGGCTGTGGTAGAGTTCAATTTAGATCCAATGGCACAAGGTCCGGGTTGCTACGTTGTGTAAAAATTACGACGTAATTTCTTGAGCCATTAAAGTTGGTGCTCCGACAGGGACTTGCACCCTGACATTTCCGCTTAAGAGGCGGATCCTCTGCTGCTCGAGTTCCCGGAGCGTAATAGCAGTCATTTGTAAAGTTCGCGACGCGAAGGCGGAGTTGAACCGCCGCAGCCGGGGCTCTGTGATTACCCTGGCTGGCACCGGTATTCGCGTCGCAAAAATGGCCAGAGCGGCGGGTAACGCTCCCGCTTGATCTTGCTCCCAAAGCAAGCGCCTCACTTTTAGGCTACACTCTGACTAGGATGGTCGAGCATCAGAGAATTGCGCCTGTATTCCGGTTTGGAAAACCGACGTGTATCTCTCAACACCTATGCTCGAAGGTCCGCCTGTGCACTTCGTGCTTCGGCGCGACAATTTTCGCCTCAGAAGGCGAAAATTGGAATCCCGTGCGGGAATCGCACCCACCTCTGCGGCTTTGCAGGCCGCCGCCTGGGCTAATCGGCCAACGGGATGTGAAATTGAAAGGCGGACGAATACGTTTGCATTCGCCCGCCCGGACTTCGTGTCGGATTATTCAGACTTTGAAACCCTAGCTTGGCGTGGAACACGCTTCTGCCTGAGTTCGGTGACCGAATTTCCTTTTTGTTTCCGAGGTTTCCCAAAGGCGGCGGCGAGGAAGCGGTCAAACTCCTCGCAGTTCACCAGGCTAAACTCCCGCAGCATGGACGAGTCGATGACCCGGCCCGCAAGTTCTTTCACGGGCAGGTACTCATTGATCAAGTTGAGCACTTTAGCATAGTCGGCCTCTCCGGGATCGGCTTCGGAAAACGAGTCGGCATATTTCAGCTCACCCGTTTTCCAGGCTTCGGCTTTCTCCTCTTCATCAGCGTCGGGCGTCTCCGCGCGACGGAAGAATATTCTCGCGTCATCGCGAATCATCCGGCGATCGCCTAACAACCAGACCAGCACGGTGCCACCACTGAGGCTCGACCTGGCATTGGTGATGAGTTTCGTCTTCGGGGCGCGTTGAACCAGAACGGAACGGATCAACAGGGCCCAGTCAGCGGGAATCTCACCAGCGCCTAAAAGGTCGATTTGGAACTGGCGCGGTTTTTTGGCCAACGCCTCCTCCAATTCGGTGATTCGGTCGATGTAGTAGGAATGGCCGAAGCTTAGAACCTTCAATTGGAAACCACGAAGCCCTTTTTTGGACTTCCTTTTCATAACTGTTTTGAATTTTAGATTTCATTGGTTAATGGTTTGATGGTTAAAAATGCGGGCGAAGATGGCATCTCCGCCCGCGTTGTTTAAGCAGGCTCATTGTGCTCCGTACTCTTTGGCCCGGCCTGATGTTTGAGCGGCACGAAGCCGCCGGGCACACCGAGAACGAGCGTGCTGCCGCCGTTGTGGGCGGCCGCGAGCGACTGCATCAAGCGCAGGTTCATGAGGGCAGGATTGCCTTCGAGGACGCGCGCCGCGTTTGCCAGATTGCGCAACGCAGCCGTTTCGCCACGGGCACGTTCGAGTGCAGCCTGGCCCTCCTGTTTAGCCTTGAGCACTTCAGCAAAGGCGCGCTTGAGTTCGGCAGGAAACATGACGTCTTTGACCTCGATGGCCAAAACGTTGACACCGATCTTTGCGGCTTCCGGCTGGACACGTGCCAGAAGTTGCGCGCCGATTTCAAGCCGCTGATTGAGCAGCGCTTCCACAGCGATGCCGTTAACAACCGCCCGCAGGGCAAGCTGCGCGGCATTGTAGAGGTCGTTCTGCCAATACTGTGTTTCGTGCGCGGCTTTGACAGGATCCGCCAACTGGTACGTGACGAGCAGGCTAACCTTGAGACTGACGCTATCGGCGGTCAGAACTTCCTGACCGGGAATGAGCAGCAAGGTCTTGCGAAGGTCAACGAGAGTCATCGTCCAGCCGCGGCCCCAAATGACATGGCGGCCGGTATTGCTGCGCCGGACATAGAGACAGTAATGATACACGAGTCCCGCCCAGCCTTCCGGTACGCAAAAGACGTGGCGGAGTTTCCGAAGCACTGGCAGCGCCATTACTCCAATGACGGCAACGATAACTATAAAAATGATTATGCAGTTCATAGAATTTCCTCCTGTTAATGTTTTCTGATTTAGTCCGGGGCATGAGACCGCCATCTGCCGGCGGGAAAATCGTTCGCGCGATTTTCGCTAGGCCGGCTTCCGGTTGCGCTAGCGCGCGGGTCTCACTGCCCAGAACCGTGGGGATTTGAACCCCAGTTTCCATTGGTGGGTTATGCGCCTTGCGGCAACATATCCAGTTTTGAACCAGCCCATGCGCAGAATCGTTCCGGCAAATTGCCGGAATGACTGCTGGCCCGATTCAAATTCAAAAAATTAAAAAGCAGGCGGAAATTTTCGTTCCCGCCTGCGTTGTTTTTGCGAGCACCTCCGTGGCCTTGAACCGGGCAGCGGTTCTTTTGGGTTTTGGCTTCATTTTCGCTCAGTCACAGGCCGCTTACGGGCATGCTCCTTCGCTCAAACATCGCCAAAACACCAAAATTCCTCGCTGCCTCATGACTTAAGTATTACTTCAAACGCCCTGGTTACGAACGAAGTCGGCGATAACCGTCGGAACGGTCGTGTCGAAGCCCACGACATCCATCATGCCACGGTCGTTGGGGTCGGCGAGAGTGAAGCCGTTGGAGGTCATGCCTACAACGACTGCCTTCGCGTTACCAACGAACTCATTACGATACTGGCGCAGGGCCTGTGCCGGATGGATGTTGCCCGCCCATGTTTCGCTGTCCGTATAGGTGATAAACGCCCACACGTTCAGCTTATTGCGGGCGGCCCAGAGCATCGGCAGGGCGCAATCGGTGCCGCCCATGGGGATGGCTTCGATGCGCTTGATGACGTCATCCAGTCGCATGCGCGGCGAGAGGGTGACGCGGGTAATGCCCGGTTCACCGCCACCATGCATACCACCGTACTTGCCGCCGCCGGCAGCCGAGAATGCGATGATCTCGCAATTCGGTTCCGTTGCAGCGGTGATGAGCGCCATGGCCGCGCTGGCTTCGCGAGCCGAGATGCACGAGCCCGCGATGCGGCTCATGGCCATGGAACCGCTCACGTCGAGCGCGAGCAGCATCGGCTTGTTGCAGGGTTCAACGTTCTGGAACGTCACGTAAAACGCTTCGTCCAGCGCGTCCAACACCGCAGCAACCGGCGACCACTTGAGCGAACCCTTATCACCGTGGCCCTGGGCGTAGATCTTCTGCGCCACGAGGACCGCCAGCGGATGGATGCGCGCACGCTTGAGCGCAGTTGCATCGCGCAGCTTGCGAACAATCAGACCCTTCGCATTACTGAACGGAGCGAGCAGGCCCAGGCTCGTCATCTTGCCGAGGTTGCGGATCATGGCCGTCATCGGCATGCGTTCGAGCAGGGATTCCCACACAACGGACTCATTGAGCCACTGCGTAGGAACGGCTTCACGTGGCAGGTCGAATTCGTCAATCAACTTGACGATTTCGCCGGCACGCGTTGCGCGCTTTGCCCGTTCGAAGCCCTCGATGAGCTTTGGCAGCTCACCCACGGCGCCGTACTTCACGACACGATCTTCGCCACGGACCTTGCGCTTCACTTCGCGCTCGCCCAGCGAATCGGCACCGGCCAGCAACCAGCGGAATACCGCATCGTGCGTGGCCGATGGAGCCTTCGGGTGAGCGAGACGGAGCAGGTCACCGTGCGACCAGCCATCGCGCTGCTGGTACTTGACCGCCTGGTGCGCGAGTTCATCGGCACCGCGGTCCACATACCAGCGGCCCACGGCGTTTCGCAAACCGCGACCCCAGCCGCGCATGGCGTTCACGTATTCCGCGAAATGGAAGAGGTGCGTGCCGATACGGCAGACCTTATCCATGTTGACGAAGGCGTGCGCGCGAGCACGCGGATCGCCGTGCGTGACAACCAGCGCGAGGGCAAAGATGGCTGGATCATTCTTCGGCGCGCGGCCGGCATCGCTGATTTCAACGATGCGGTTCACGGCGCGAACGCCGTCCGCCTTGATGCAACGGACAATGGCATCGTGGTTCTGCTTCACAAGTTCACGTTCGGTGATGTGGTACGTGCCGCCTTCGGCGCCGAGGATGAGGAAGCGATCGAAGCGCATCCAGTCATCTACATCCCACGAATAGCCGCCAGCCGAGTTCGGGACCTGGTTTGAGCCAAGAATCGCCTGGTGCTGCGGAGCAACGCGACGGTTGAAGAGCTTAGCATAGTTGGTGGTCATAATTTTCCTTTCTGTATCGTGCCGCCAACTTTCGGCACGGGTGGTATTGATGAATTTGCGGGCAAGTTGGTAAACGTGGGGCCGGTCTAGTTTTCAGTAGATAACCCACGTTCTTTCGGCCCGCAGAAATAGCGACGGATAAGAATCGAACTGGGAATAACGCGCTCTACCACTGAGCTACTCCGGCATTTGGTGCCGGAGGCGGGACTCGAACCCGCGACCACGTGCTTATGAGGCAATAACCCAATCCTGCGACCCATCGAAAATGTTCGCGCACGCCCTACATGAAAAATCGGACAAGGGATAGTGGTCGGGATAACGCAGGAGTCGAACCTGCAACTTCCGCCTTAACAAGGCGGATCTCTACCATTGAGTTAGATAACCGACAACTTTCGGCCCGATAAAGTGCTGGCGCGCGGCGTGATGACGGACAAAGGGCGAGATGGGAACCCATCGGTTGCCCGATGGTGCGGGATGTGACCCCGCTCGCCCCGAAGGACTTACCAGATAACCCAAACTCAGCGGCCCGTCAAAAATTGGCGCACCCGGCGGGAATCGAACCCGCGTCTCCCGGACTTTCTCCGGGCGTTCTAACGCAGTTGAACTACGGGCATATCTGCAACTTGCACTCGCATTCGGCGCAAATTGCAGACGCGGTCTTGTGTCGAAGACAACATTTTAGTTGTGTTCGGCAAATTCGGATGGGCAAGTGATGCCGCAGATACGGGGCTTCGCAAACGGGAATCGAACCCGTAACACTGAACTTGCGTCCTGTGGCTCTCTCACGGTGAGCTACCACCCCTTGGTTTTTTGTCGCGATAACCTGCAACTTTCGGCCCATCGAAACTGGTCAGGAAGCCGGGATTCGCACCCGGACCGTCCGCTTCACAGGCGGAGATGCTGCTGTTACACCACAATCCTGATGGATCCCCTGGTCGGACTTGCACCGACGAATAGCGGTTTACGAAACCGCTCCTGTAGCTGCTGAGGCACAGGGGAATGATTAAAACTGGCGCTCTCACGTGGATTTGCACCACGAACTTCCGCCTTCGCAAAGCGGCGTGCAAAGTCTGATTACACTTTGAGAGCAACACCAAGGCTTGAGTTTCTGACGAACCCGCTTAATCTTCGCTAAATTCAGATACGTTCCTCGAATTAATCATTTGGGCCATCGTTGGAGCATTCATTATTTTATTTATCGCGACCGCCCTGCTTGAAAAAATTCATGTCCATGATTTTACCCTGACACCGGATGGCAAACCGCTAGCAGATTCTCCCTATTTTAATGCCATGAATGAGGCTGCCAGGCGATTGGGATTCACAATTGCCGGCGTTTTTATTCAAGCCCGCAATTCGCGGATATACCAGGCCCAGATCGCACTATGGGTATCGCCGGAACGGGACATCCTATTGCAAATTGGTGGCGGCAAGACTGCGGGAGTGGCGATCAAACGCACCATCCTTTACTCGATTGTCTCGACGAACAATATCTTGCAGACCCAGGACGACTTTTCGATAACCGATTTAAGCGGGTTAACCGACCAAAAGATTCTCGTCAATGCCGACCTGGATGAGTTGCTTTCCTGTCATCGCGAAAGACTTGCATCATGTTTAGAAAACAAAAGAGTGTTTTCAGCCGGGACTGCTTTTTCGGATTGGGAATCCATTCGCCTGATGAGAGCAGAACAGATTGCGCGAATGGGATTGGCAAAATTTCTCAATCCGGAACAGACCATTTACCGTCACACTCTCAAAGGAGCATGGCTTCAATATTATAAAGGCTACCGCAGTCAATTGGCCGAAGGAAAAAAACAGGCTAAACGCATTCACAAAAAAAGGCCGGGAGCAATCTAATACGCTGGCATCCGTGGCCGGACTCGCACCGGCTAGGGTCTACTTGAAGGGCAGAGCGCTCGAGCTGCTTTGCATTCACGGACTACTCGCGTAAAACGTTGATGGTCCCCGGGGCCGGTATCGCGCCGGCGTCTCCTCGTCTTCAGCGAGGCGCTAATCTCTCTCAGCTACCCGGGGGTGCTAGCGCACGGCCAATATCGCGGACGGCCTAAATTGGTCGTCCAGCGCGGTAACGCTCCGCGTTCTCTCGCTTATCAGGCGAGTGCTCTGCTTTTGAGCTACTAGACGGTCCTAGCGGTGCCACCAGAAACGGTGACGCAGAAAAATAGAAGCAGTGGCGATAGTTCATACCGCCACTGCAGTTGACTTAGTCCAGGAAGGCCACGTTGCGCATCGTGCGAGTCTGGGTTTCGGTATTCATCAGAACCCGATGCCAGACCGGCAGTGTGATGGTCGCGTGGTCGCTGTGACGAATGGAACCACGGGCATAGACGCCCGGGTTGCGGCTCATCATCCGCCAACGCCAGCGCACCGCGTTGGGGTTGCGCTGAACGATGGCACGGTACTCATCGGGCGTAACGCCGTTTGGGTACCGGTCGCAAACGTGAACCATTTCGCCGCCCGTACGGTACAGGTATTCCACCATGTGTGGTTTTCCACTACCACGACGGAGCGGTTCGTTGCGGAGGATGAGTTTTTCATCCACCATCAACGCAGGTTCCGGCACGAAGAACCATTCGCCCTGGCGGCGAAATGCGCGGTTCTTGCGTTCGTAACGTTTGCCGGACGAAACACGACTGCGCGTGAGCGCATCGCGAACGCCGTCCGGACGGAGCGCATCCATCGCCTGGCGCACACTTGAGGCACCTCCCGGCACGGCAGCGACGAACCATTCGCGTTCGTCGTGTCCGCACAGGAAGCGGTCGAGCTGCGGCTTGTCGGCGATCTTGCGGACGAACAAAAGCAAATGACGTTGCTTCGGTTCGGCCTGGGTCACGGTGACATCGAGCGACGGGCTGAGATGCGTCGGCACGCGGAGTTCAAAGAATTGCCCCGCGCCGTCCCGGCGGAGATCCATCGCGAAGTCGACTGGGTCCAACCACGTATGATCGCCCTGGCGCCATTGCGAGGGGATTTCACGCAATTTCATGCGCGCTCCCATCGCTGCGAACCTGGACTCAATTTGTTTTGCATTCATAAGTTTCCATTGGAGGACCGGCACGCACAGGACGGAACACGAGGTTCAATCTTTTAGCGGGCCGGACCCGAATGTTTCGATTTGGTTTATAGCTCTTGCGAAAGAGCAATTGGCTTTGGTAACGGATTATAGGTTTCATGGTATTTATATGGTTGATGGTTAATGGTTAAAGCCCGTCTTCGTCCCGCAAAGCGGGACTACGACGCGGCAGATTTGCCCCTGCGCAGTGGCAAATCTGGCGGAAGGCGTCGGTAATGCTCCGACCCCGGTTTTAAACCGGTCCTGTTTTCGGGACAGGCGCAGCCAGCTTATATCTGCCTGCCTTCCGTGAAATGGTCAGGGTGGAGAGAATTGCACTCCCGACCTCCTCGTTCCAGGCGAGGCCGTCTGCTGCTGACATTACACCCTGTAAAAAATGGCACTCGCGGAAGGAATCTCGCCTTCATCTCCGATGTTAGAACCATCGCGCTCTATAATTTGAGCTACGCGAGCAGTAACCCGGACGCACCGGAGACCATCCACGGCCATTACTTCGACCGTGCGAGGCCTAGGGCGGGGATGGTTTCCATCCGGGAAATTGGCTGCCCAGGCTGGAATCGCACCAGCACAATCCGGGTAACAACCGGGCGGACTACTATTATCCGACTGAGCAATGAAATTGGCGGACCCGAAGGGATTTGCACCCTCAACCCTCCCGCAGACAACGGGGCGCTCTGCGAATTGAGCTACGAGTCCGAAATGGTGGGAAGCGCTGGTAATGCTCCAGTTCGTCACTTCCAGTTTGTTTTGAGACGTCCGATTTACAGTCGGATAACTGGATCGCTTCCCGGGAAAAATGGTCGCGGGAGTGGGAGTCACACCCACCTGAATGAGTTTATGAGGCTCATCTCTGTGCGTTGGTCGAGTTTCCCGCAGTGAAATGGTGGAGTCGGCGGGTAACGCTCCCGCATCAATTTGCTTGCAGGGCAAATGCATTGCTTGTCTGCCACGACCCCGAAAATTTGGCACGCCGCCCTGGTGCTGCCCCAGGCGGGCTGAGTTTTGGAGACTCTGCCGCACGAGCTGGTGCGCGACGTGTGATATATGGTGCGGTTGCCGGGAATTGCGCCCGGACCTGCTCCCTGGCAGAGAGCCATTCTGCTGTTAAATTACAACCGCGGAAATTAAAAGGGCCGGGAGTTATTCCTCCCGGCCCGAGCCATTTCAACAAAGAACAAACACCTCTTGCTATCTTGCGATACCAACCCGCGGTTTCACGGCGGCTGTTTCGGTGTTTATGGGCACACCTCCTCCGAAGCCCTTAAATTGTAAATTCAGGTAAATTGAGCGCGGCACCGTTTTCGGTGACTTATAGATAGAGTCCGCCGGTGGAGAGTTATAACTCTCTTGTGCCATTTTTAATTTGTCGCTGCCAGACATCATCTAGACGTCTCTTTTTTATAGTTCACAGATGTTTAAACTTTCGTTAGTTCCATTGATTTCTTTCAGTTATTGCAGGGAAACAAAAAACCCTGCTTACCTTCCAGTAAGCAGGGTTAGAAAAAACCTATTTCGATCCTTTACCTGCTTACTCCAGTTCTATCCAAATTAGCTTCGAGGGTTTTCCCAATAGCTGCGGTGGATAGACCAAGGTTAAACATATAACCTTGGTTATACCAATTATGACGTGTCGCTTTCGCGACCGACATAGTCGGCCAACTCATAGTTGATATGTATAAGCAAGTTTTCATCGAACGGATAGACGTTTACCATATAAGTGAAGTTACGGTCAAGATATATTTTAATGAAAAATGAAATTTCTTCTAATAAACATATCAGGATAGATAGATAGTTGGTTAGTTTTGAATTCTAAATCTTGAGTTTTGGATTAGCCCGCTACATTTGGCAAAGTTTGACAGGCTAAGGTTGTTCTCACCCCTCACCCTTGCTCCCTCTCCCCGTTTAGGGGAGAGGGGACGGCAACCAGATGGCCTTCCCGTACAAACAGCTTATGGCAACTTGCGGATTCCCCCTCCATTATTTCCTCAAGCAAGGCGCAGGTTTTGCCGATTTAACAGTTAAGTGTTATCGTCTAAAGGCGAATAACCGGAAGCGAAAAAGATTTTACGGCCATGAGCGGACATTCCAAAGCACAAAGCCTGAGCGCCATCATCATGATGATGGTATTTGGGTTATTGGCAGCGCGGGGAGATTCCGGCAGCAAGCCGTACCTGAAGGTCACAGGTCCCCCACCCTTGCGGTTTGAGTATGTGGCTGAGAATGACGCGCAGTTCCTCGCGCTATTGACGCTGCCAAAACAGCAGGAATCTCCCATAACGAATATGCCTCCGCCAAAACCGGAATCGGAAAAAGCGGAAACGTATACTTCGGGCGCCATGCAATCGCCGGTCATTTCTGCCAGCGCATATCCTTATGGGCTGTTTTCTTTTGGCGGGTTCCCTTACGGGATGCCTCCGTATGGCATGCCGCCCTGGGGAGCTCCCCCGATGGGCGCGTATGGGTCCTATCCCACAGCCGTTCCGACGATGCCGGCGGGCGTTCCGGGCAACTCGGCAAGCAATATGCTTAGCGTGAATCCGCAGATGATTAACGACTATTTCAAATCAAATCCGACGGGAGCCACAGGAGCAACCCAATATCAGCCGGGAGATACCATTACGGTGCCGCAAGAATTGGGTTTCGTGCCGCCCGCCAACGCCCCAAGCCAATCTTCTTATACGAGTAAATGATGAACATTGGCGAAATTTTTTGCCAATGTCGCAGCAGGTTGACGGGGGTGAGACGTTGGTCTTATGTATTGCCGGTTTTGCTTGTATTCATGGGGTTTTTGCCAATGGCACATGGACAGGCAGGAGCTGGAACGGGCATTGATTTATCGGGCTTAACGCCGCCACCCAGCGCTTCAGACTCCAATTCTTTTACGGCCAGCCTTGATACTTCCAATGTTCCGCCGCCAGATTTGGCGGCGGTTTCCAACCAAACAGGTGCAACCGGAACCAACAGTTATGGGACTGATTTGGCCATGGCGGTTTATTTCCAAAAAACGTCACAACCGGAACGGGCGGAGCCAATTCTGATCAATTTACTGGCAGGAGATGTTCCGGTAGCAGTGCAAAAACAGGCTTTACTGGATTTGGGATCGGTGGTGCGGGACGAAAATGATTTGCCGCGCGCGCAAACGATTTACGCGCAGTTTATCAATCGCTGGCCGGACGACTCACGAATACCGGAAGTTTTCCTGCGACAGGGAGAAATTTTCCGGCAGATGGGCCTAACCGACATGGCACTAGGCAAATTTTACAGTGTGATGGCCTCGGCACTGGCGTTGAAGAATGACCAATTTGCCTATTACCAAAAATTGGTCCTGCAAACCCAGATAGAAATTGCCGAAACGCATTACTTGATGGGGCACTATGTGGACGCGGCAGATTTTTACACGCGCCTGCTGCAGAATTCCGACCCGGGGTTGAACCGCCCGCAGATGGAGTTCCGGTTGGTCCGTTCGTTAACAATCCTTGGGAAAAACGAAGAAGCGACCAGCGAAGCGATGGATTTTCTAACGCGTTATCCCGACTCTGACGAGGTGCCAGAAGTGCGGTATTACCTGGCGCAAGCGTTGAAGGCCCAGGGCCGGGACAACGACGCATTGCAGCAGGTTCTGTTGTGCTTGAAGCAACAAAAAGCGAAAAGCGGGAACGATCCGGCGGTCTGGACTTACTGGCAACAGCGGGTCGGCAACGAACTTGCTAATCAGCTTTATCATGAAGGCGATTATGTCCAGGCGCTCGAAATTTACGTCGCCCTCGTGCAACTGGATTCATCGGCCACGTGGCAAATTCCGGTTTATTACCAGATGGGATTAACCTACGAAAAACTGATGCAGCCGCAAAAAGCGACCGACTCATATACGAAAATTCTCGCGCGTCAAACCGAAGTGGGGACGAATGCGACGCCGGGCATGCAGGCTATTTTCGATATGGCACGGTGGCGAACCAATTTTCTGTCGTGGCAACAAAATGCGCAAACGGTTGACCAATCGCTGGCGGCGGCAGCAGCGGCCATGGCGAACCTGACCAATTCCGCAGCTCCCGCAAAACAATGAAAGATGCCCTGGTTAATGAAGTCGCTGATGCGTTAATTCATGATTTGAGAGCGTTCGCCGGTGTTTGCGAGGATATTTTGGCTTTGGCGACGCGGGAACACTTGGCGCTGTCGGGCGAAGGCGATTATCTGCCGCTGGAATTTTATCAGGAACGCAAGTCGCTCCTGCCGGATGTAGAAGGATTATTGCAAAAATTTCGCAGTCATCGCGCCGTATGGCAACAAGTTCCGCCAACCCAGCGGGAACAGTTCAAAGAAATGAAATCGCTGTTCCAGAACATCCAGGGTTTGGTTTCGCGCGTGATGCAATTAGACCGGGAGAACCAGCAGGCCATGTTGAAGCGCGGAGTGGTGCCGGTGAAACATTTGCCGAGCACAACCCGACAGCAGCCGCACTTTGTTGCCGATTTATACCGGCGAAATTCCATGAGTTGAGACAGGCGGGAATGTTTTTCCCACTGGTTCGGGAATAAAATCCGAACAAGGTGTGAATAACACGGGGACAAGTGGAAAATCAGTGAATAAGAGGACCGCAGGCGTTTCTTTGTGAATAGTGTGGGCAAGATTTTCGATGAAGTTCTTGCCGGTGCAGCAGGCGTCTGTTTTATATCCGTTCATCAGTTGAAAAAATGGCGATTGAAAAAATAATCATCCTTGAAGGGGACGCGGTTGTCAGAACCAACCTGGAAAATTACTTGCGGCGCTGTCGTTTTGACGTGGCGTCCACGCCATCCATCCCGGTGGCATTGGAATATTTAAGCCGGGACAATTTCGATATTTTCTTCATGGATTTGAGTTTACGCAACGCCCGGGGAACGGATCTCCTGAAGGAAATCCAGATGCGGGCGCAAAAGCCGCTGGTGATTGTGACGGCGAGCATTGGTTCAATCGAATCGGCCGTAGATTGCATCCGGAACGGGGCGTTTGATTACCTGATTAAACCGTTTTCGAATGAGCAGATAGAAATCACGTTGCGCCGGACGGAAGAATTTTCCCAGTTGGTGCGAGTTAATCGCTTCCTGAGCCAGAACGATCGCCCGCATGAACTGCTAGGGTGCAGCCCGGAGACGGAAAATCTGCGCGGGCTAATCCGAAAAGTGGCGCGAACGCAGGCGACGGTGCTGATCCAGGGTGAAAGCGGGACGGGCAAGGAAGTTATTGCCCAGGAGATTTATCAACAAAGTTCACGGGCGAACGCGCCGTTTATCAAGGTCAATTGCGCGGCAATTCCAGAAAACCTGATCGAAAGCGAATTTTTCGGGCATGAAAAGGGAGCGTTTACAGGCGCATTGAACAAGCGGGAGGGACGTTTTGAGCTCGCGCATGGGGGAACCATTTTACTCGATGAAATCAGCGAAATCTCGCTGGGCACACAAGCGAAGCTTTTGCGCGTGTTGCAGGAGCGGGAATTCGAGCGCGTAGGCGGGAACCGGACGATCAAGGTGGATGTGCGCGTGATTGCGACGACCAACCGGAATCTCCAGGAAAGCGTTGATAAAAAGGAATTCAGGCAGGATTTATTTTTCCGGCTAAACGTAGTGCCTATGTATTCGCCGCCGTTGCGCGAACGGCCGGAAGATGTAATGGTTTTGATGCGGGAATTTGTGCGAACTTTTGGCCGCCAACACGGCATCACCGTGAAAGGATTTACCGAAGAAGCGCGGCGGATATTGATGAACCATTCCTGGCCGGGAAATGTGCGCGAGCTCCAGAATGTCGTTGAGCGGGCGATCATTCTTTGTGAAGACAACGGGATGCTCGGGCCGGAACATCTCGGTATTGGGACGTCCGGGACACCGCAGGAATTGGGAGTCGCCCCGCTACGGACTGAGGACTCAGCGATTTTCCCCAACAATGACGAGCCGAAAAAACTGGCGACGCTGGCGGAAGTGGAGAAAAGCCATATCCTCACGGCGCTCAATCATTGCAAGGGCAATCGCACCCATGCGGCGAACCTGCTGGATGTGAGCATCCGGACGTTGCGCAACAAGCTCCACGAATATAACGGCACTGCTCCGAAGCCCGGCGGGCCGGACAAAGATCTGCTTCCGGCCTAGAGCCGGACAAATTTTCAGGGCGGCAAGATTTTCCCACTTCATCGTTCTTCAATTCAGAAAACGCGGATTTCATTAGCTTTTTTTGGGCTGGCATCGCCGCTGCTTAACAGGCTCGGACGATTATAATGATCGAAGCCCTATTCAATCAGCCCAACTACCTGGCAGCCAAAAAAACGCTGGATGCCATCACGCTCCGCCAGGAAGCCATCGCGAATAATATCGCGAACCTGGAAACGCCGGGCTACAAGCGGGTGGATCTTGCGCCATCGTTTGAAAACGAACTGGAACGCGCCTCGGCTTCGGGTGATCCAACGCAAATTGATTCCCTGAAACCCACTTTAACCGTTGATACAACCGCAGGACCAGCCAGCCGGGATGGAAACACAGTGCATTTGCAAAATGAATTGATGCAAATGAATGAGAACGCCCTGGCGCATTCGCTCGAAACGCAACTGGTCAGCGGCATGTTGCAACGCATGCAAATGGCGATTACCGGCCGAGACTAATACTTATGATCCAAGTTCTTACCGGCGTACAAAACACATCCGCGGCGTTATCGGCCGAACAAACGCGGCTGGATGTCATCTCCGAAAATATCGCGAATGCCAACACGACCCACGGCGTGGACGGCAAGCCGTATCAGCGCCAGGTCGTGGTTTTTGAATCGGCCCTGCAATCGGCGATGAGCAGCGACGGATCGGTGCCGATGCCGGCAATCGAGGTGGCACGCATCGCGAAAGACAATACGCCGCCGACCGAGGTTTATGAACCGGGCAATCCCGATGCTGACGCCAACGGCATGGTGGCCACGCCGAATATCAACATTAACGAGGAAATGGCGGATTTGATTTCAGCGTCGCGGACGTTCGAGGCAAACCTGGCGGTGGTAAAAAATGCCCGGACGATGGCAATGGAAACACTGGCTATCGGCAAACACTGATTTAATCACGACTTAAACTTATGACTCCGATTTCAGCTATTCCGCCAACGGCAGCAGCAGCGCTGCCGAATTCGAGCGCGGTGACGCCGAAACCATCGCCGCTGCCGGCGATGGGCATCCAGATGCCGGAGGAGCTGACACAGCCGCTGGGCACCCCGCAATCCACCGGCGGTTCGTTTTCATCCATGCTGAGCCAGATGGTGGACGATGTGAGCACGCAGCAGAAGGCCTCCGCACAGGCGGTCAGCGCTTTGCAAAGCGGGCAAAATGTTCCGTTGCACCAGGCGGTCATTTCGATGGAGGAAGCGAATGTTTCTTTCCAGTTAATGGTGGAGGTCAGGAACCGGCTAATGGATGCGTACCAGGAAATCATGCGGATGCAGGTTTAAAAATAATCAATGAACCAAAATCTTTCGAAATTGCTGGCGCAATTGGGCGCGATCTGGAGCCAGCTCGGGGCAAGCCAGCGCGTGAGTGTGGCGGCGGCGACATTTGTACTCATCGCGGGACTGACCGCATTGTGCTTTTGGTCGTCACGGGCCGATTACGGGCTGCTCTACGGCGGCCTTACGGACAGTGAAGCCTCCAAGGTGATTGCCGCACTGGACGACGCCAAAGTGCCGTACAAGACGGGGAACGGCTCTGTTTATGTGCCGGCGGATAAAATTTACACGATGCGCATGCAATTGGCGGGAAAAGGGATTCCCAGCGGCGATGGCGTGGGTTTTGAAATTTTTGACAAGCCGAACTTCGGTATTTCGGATTTTGTCCAGCATGCCAATTACGTGCGGGCGGTGGAAGGCGAACTGGGAAGAACGATCAGCCAAATTGATTCGGTAGAGGCGGCGCGTGTGATGATTGTGCTGCCGGAAAACCGGCTGTTGCTGGATAAAGACACTTACCCGACGGCGTCAGTATTCGTCCATGTGCGCGGCAATTCGCAATTGGATCCGCAATCGATCAATTCCATCCGGTTTCTGGTAGCTAATTCGGTGGAAGGCCTGAAGCCGAACCATGTCGCAGTGATTGACAATCTGGGCAACGTCCTATCGGAAAACACAGACGACGATTCATTGACAGGCCTATCGGATACGCAACTGTCCGCCCGACGCAATTTGGAACAATACCTTTCGAAAAAAGCGCAAGACATGCTGGAAAAAGTGCTGGGACCGGGGCAAGCCATCGTCCGCGTTTCGGCTGATATCAACTACGATACGCTGACGCAAACACAGGAAAAATTTGATCCGGACGGCCAGGTGATGCGCACGGAAACCAAAAACGAGGAGCAAAACGATTCCAGCACAACGTCCAGTCCTTCCGCGCCGGCGGGCATCACGGCGGACATCAGCACCAACACAACCACGCAAGCCGGGAACAACCCCGTAAACAACACGAACAACAAAAAAACGACGGACTCGATGGAGTACGAAATCGGAAAAACCACGAGCAGCATGGTCCAGTCGGCCGGGGGAATTAAACGTTTAACGGCTTCAGTGACGGTGGCGGAGCAGATGCAGGGCGATGGAGCGGACCGGAAACCGGTGGCCCGCACGCCGGAAGAACTGACGCAGCTCACCAAGCTGGTCTCCAGCGCGCTGGGCATTGACACCTCGCGTGGCGACACCATTTCACTGGCGGAACTGCCTTTCAACGACGAGTTCGCCACGGACGTGACAAAGGAATTGAACCAGGAACAAAAGCGCGACCTGTGGGTTAATATCGGGCGCAATGCGTTGTATCCGGTGATGGGAGTCGCCGCACTATTGGTGCTGATACAAATCTTCCGGCGGACGCCGGTCCAGGAAATTCCGATTGGAGTGCCGGTGGGACGTTTGATGGCAAAGCAAAACGGGAATGGTAATGGAAACGGCAACGGCAATGGACATGGCCGGCATGGCGACGAATTTGAAATCCAGCCAGGCGTGGTGACGGTGGACGTTTTGAACCGGTTGATTAAAGAAAATCCTTCGAACATGACGCAGGCCATTCGAGATTGGATGAACAAGGGGCCGACAACAGAAAATTAATATGCCCGCTACTACTGAACCCGTGGAAGGCGCAACCGAAGCCGTCGCACTGAATAAAACCCAAAAACTGGCGGCGCTGCTGGTGATGCTGGGATCGGAAAGCGCCGCGGCGATTTTGAAGCAATTTCAACCGCGTGAAATCGAATCGATCTCACGTGAAATGGCGCGGTTCAATCTCATCACGCGCGAGCAGCAGCAGGAAATCCTGATGGAATTTTCGAATGTAGCCGTGGCTGCGAGCACATCAGTCTCTGCCGGAGTGGAAGTGACGCGCAATACCCTGGAAAAAGCGCTGGGCAGTTTCAAGGCCAGCGATGTCCTGGGCCGTGTGACGACGAACCGCGCGCCAGTGGGAGCGATGCAAAGCATCGCGGATATGGATGCGCGGCATATTTTCAATTTGTTGCGTGATGAAAAGGAGCAGGCCATTACGTTCATCATCAGCCACCTCTCGCCGGAAAAAGCAGCGCAGGTGTTGAATATGTTACGGCCGGAACAGCGCAATGTGGTCATTGAACGACTTGCAACACTGGCACCCACGCCCGTAGAAGTGGGTGAGAAGGTCGTGGAAGTATTGAACGCCAAGCTGGGCATCAAGCAAACGCGCGCGCTCACGCAAACCGGCGGCATTACCAGCGTGGCTGACTTGCTGAATGCGATGGACAAAAACGTGAGCCGCACCTTGCTGACGCATATCGAGGAGCATAATCCGGATTTGTCCCAGGCGATTCGGAAAAAAATGTTCACGTTCGAAGACCTGCTCTCGCTGGATCCGCCTTATGTCCAGCGCATCATGCGCGAAATTGACATGCGCGATCTCACGGTGGCGCTCAAGAAGGTCAGCGAACCGCTCAAACGGCTGCTGTTATCCAATATTTCCAGGCGCGCCGCGGCATCGGTGCAGGAAGAAATGGCATTCCTCGGCCATGTAAAGATGCGCGATGTCGAGGCCGCGCAATTCCGAATCATCGATACGGTACGCAAATTGGAAGCCGAAGGAGAAATCGAGATAGGTTCGTCCGGTCCGGCCGAGTCTGAATATGAAATGGCATAACTCCATCACGCTGGAGCAACCGCTGGCTGACGTACGCCTGCGGGTAGCCGCGCCAGCGTCAACCGGAGCAGAGCCAGCACAGGAGCAGGAACAGGCGGCCTACGAACGCGGGCGGCGCGATGCGGAACAGTTGTTCGGCGGACAATTATTGCAACAGCGCAATGAAATGGCTGAACTGCAAAATGGAGTGATTAAATCCATCCAACAAATGTTTCCGCAGATGGCCCGGGAAATGGAAACTGCGTTGATCCAACTGGCACTGGAATCGGTAAAAAAGGTCGTGGCCGGCGTGAAGATTGACGCAAAAATTGTTGAAGCTGTCGTGCGCGAAGCGTTGAGCCAGGTGCAGGACACGGCGGATATTTCGATCCAGCTTAATCCTGAAGATTTGGCGTTGTTGAGGAAAAGTAAATCGCCGTTGCTGGAAGAGCTGCCGGGAATCGGTTCGCTGCGGTTTGTGACATCCGCCGATGTGACGCGCGGCGGATGCATGATCCAGACGCGGTTTGGAATAGTGGATGCGCAGCGGGAGACCAAGCTGGAACAAATCCAGAAGGCGGTGACGATATGACGGACACCATCCCATGCCGAACGAATCGCCTGAACAACGCGATCCAGCGCGTGCGCGAAGCGCGCGTGACGGAGACCTGCGGACGGGTGGTGCAACTGATCGGGCTGGTGGTGGAGTCCGAGGGGCCGCTCGCAGCCATGGGTGAGGTTTGTTATATCCAATCGGCGCGGCATGGCGGGACGACGCTGGCGGAAGTGGTTGGTTTCCGAAATCACCATTTGTTGTTGATGCCGCTGGGAGAAATCCACGGCATTCATCCGGGCAGCGAAGTGATTGCCACCGGCGCGCCGCTACGCGTGGCGGTGGGGAGCGGACTCAAGGGCAGAGTCATTGACGGACTAGGAAATCCGCTAGACGGCCACGGGCCGATCGCGGCGGAGCACAAGGTAGGATTGAAATTAAGCCCGCCGCATCCCTTGAAGCGCCAGCGCATCACGAATGTCTTTCAAACCGGCATCAAGGCGATCGATACGTTCATCCCCTGCGGACGCGGCCAACGCCTGGGCATTTTCTCAGGCAGTGGCGTGGGCAAATCGACGCTGTTGGGCATGATGGCGTCGCAGGCGGAGGCAGACGTCAATGTCATTGCGCTCATTGGCGAACGGGGACGCGAAGTACGGGAATTTTTGGAACGGGATTTGGATGAGGAGGGCCGAAAAAAGTCCGTGGTCGTCGTGGCGACGTCGAATGAGCCGGCGCTTAACCGTGTAAAAGGCGCTTTCCTCGCCATGGCGATTGCGGAACATTTCCGCGACACAGGGAAAAATGTTTTGCTGATGATGGATTCAGTCACGCGCTTTGCGATGGCGCAGCGCGAGATTGGGCTGGCGGTGGGCGAACCGCCGACGACGCGCGGCTACACGCCGTCGGTGTTCTCCCTGTTGCCGCAGTTATTAGAACGGGCGGGGACGAGTGAGCAGGGTTCGATCACGGGATTGTTTACCGTCCTGGTCGAGGCGGATGACATGAACGACCCGATTGCCGACGCGACGCGTTCAATACTGGATGGACATATCGTTCTGACGCGCGAACTGGCGACCCAGAATCATTATCCGGCGATTGATGTTTTGGAAAGCGTGAGCCGCCTGAACCGGGATTTGTTGAAGCCGGAACAGTTGAACCTGGCCGTAGCGGCGCGCGAAAACCTGGCGATTTACCGGAAAAACCAGGATTTGATCAATATCGGAGCGTATCCCATCGGCAGCAACCCGGGAATTGACCAATCCATCCGGCTGCACGAGCCGTTGAACCGCTTTTTGCGGCAAGGGGTCAATGAAGGCTTTGCCACGACCGAAAGCTGGAAGCTGCTCACGACGACGCTGGCAACGCCTGCGGAAAAGCCGGTTGTTCCCAAAAAATAAAACGCGATGAAATCATTTCGTTTTCCACTTGAACCGTTGCGGGTGCTGCGCAAGCAAAAAGAACGCGCGGCGCAGCAGCGTTATGCCCAGTCGCTCATGGCGTGCAAAACGGCCGCGGCACAATTGGACCAAGCAATTCAGGAACTGGATGCCGGGCGGGATTTCCTGATGCGGGAACTTTCCTCCGGGATTTCCGCGGCCAAAATCGTGAATCTCCGCACGTGGTGCCTAGCGCTGGAAATTCACCAGCACGAACGGAAAGCGGCCCTGAATGAGAAAAAACGGATCGCAGACATGGCATTCCAAGAAATGACGGCGGCAACACGGGACCGTGAAGGGCTGGACCGCTTTTACGACAAGGCGCGCCGCACATATACGCAGGAAGTCATGCGGGAAGAACAAAGAAACTTTGACGAACTGGCCGTACAACTCAACGGTGCGACCGGCCTGCTGCAGAACAATTTAACTGAAACATGATTCGTATTCTTCAATCCGGCTGGATGGCCGCCCTTTTGGGCTGCATCCTGTATTTGGCAACGACAGTATTGGTTTTAAGCCCGTCAAAATTTGCGGGTGTGCAGCTGGCGCAGGCGGATTATTCCGCGGAGGACGACCCGTCATGGCGATTTCGCAATCCCGAGTTCAACCAATGGGTTTCCCAAATCCAGAATGAAAAGGAAAAACTGGATTTGCGGCAGCAGAAATTGGATGAATGGCAAACCCGCCTCAACCTGGAACTCCAGGAAATGTCAGTTGTGACAACCACGGTCAACCAATTGCAGTCTAATTTTGACCAGAGTGTTATCCGGTTTAAAGCGCAGGAATCCGACAACGTCAAACATCAGGCCAAGCTCATCTCGGCAATGTCACCGGAAGGCTCAGTGGCAATGCTGGACCAGATGTCCGATGACGAGGTCGTCCGCATCCTATTTACCATGAAGCCGGATGTGGCGAGCGCCATCCTGGATACTCTAAGCAAACGAAGCATCGACGACGCGAAACGGGCCGCGTTATTGACAGGGCGACTGCAACAGGTCCTGCCGGAGCCGCCACCCGTCGCTTCCACCCCCTAATGTCAACACTCTCTAATATTTCGCCGGCGACCAGTGCAAATCCTGAACAAGGCGAGCAGGCCGCAGTGAATTCGCCTGCCAAGCCGGGCGGGATTGTCGGGTTATTCGAGGAAATCATGGCCCATGTTCAATCGGTGCCGAACCCTCCTTCTGATAAAACCGTTGCCGGAGACCCAGTGGATTCAAAAACTTCTGGCAAGGCGAACGCAAAACAAGCTGAGGCAAATAGTCATTTACCGGTACAAATTGATGGGGGAAATACCGTTGTAAATCCGGAAATAACCATAAGCCAGATGCTGGCAGCGGCAGTTGCCATGGCCAGCCCGACGGGTAAAGAGGTTGCGCCGGAGGTTTCCCCTGCCCCAACACCAACGGCAGGCACCGCAAAATCTGGAGTGATTCCGTCTCCTCTGTTCCAAATAAAAGGAACTTCTTCAGCGGCCGCCAAAATATCCGCCTCAGATCTTTCGGAAGATCAAACTGTGCAGCAGGCCTCGCCTGTCGTTCAAAAGGCTAATCAACTTACAGGTAAAGAGGCCGGGTTACAGGCAAAGAACCCTGACATTTCGATTCCCACTGATTCGAATGCCGGCGATTCGACCATGGCAAAGTCTCTTTCCGGGCCTGACAATCCAGCTTCGAAGGAGCCCGATCCGGATGGCAACACTGTGACGCCGTTGCCGCCGGATGCCCATGGCACATCCATTGCTAAACAGGAAGTGGCGATGAAACAGGCGGAAAAAACGAACAATATTGCCGGGCAAACTGAGAAAGTTTTGCCGGGCGGCATCATTTCCGCCACGAAAGCGAATGCATCGTCGTATCTTTCATCCAATTCCGAGCAGGTTACAGCAACCGCCGCGGCAAATTCTTCGCAGGCTGACAGTTCCAATGCCGCTACCACGGCGTCACTAGACGCGGTGGATGGTTCGGCAATGACTGATACGCGCACCCGCATGCTGGAACGGACACAAGAGATGGTCACGGTAAATGCGGCGCGATTGAGTGATTCGGGCAACAGCTCAATGCAGGTGGTCATCAAACCCGACGCGGGAACGCAGTTGTCTTTGGAATTGCGGCAGCAGGGCGGGAACGTACATGTACAGGCGGTCTTGCAACAGGGCGATTTTGGCCATCTCAACCAGCAATGGTCCGACCTCCAGCACCGTTTAGGACTCAAAGGAATCCAACTGGCGCCGCTCACAGACGACGGCAGCACCGCTTATAACGGCGGCAGAGAAACTTTTCAAAATAAACAAAGCCGGACAACCGAAGGCGTCCCGGAAGTTAGGCTGGCAGACCGGCCGGCAAGTATGTTCACAGTCGAAACGGCGCCCGCGACGGCCCATCAAGGCTGGGAAACCTGGGCGTAAAAATAAAAAAATAATATGTCAGCCACATCTTCTGTTAATTCGAATTACAACACCATCGTCAATTCGCAGTCCTCGGCTGATTCACTTTCGGGGCCACAGCAGCAATTGACGCAAAATGATTTTCTGCAGTTATTGGTCGCCCAGATGGAGAACCAGGACCCTTTACAGCCGCAGTCTGACACAGAAATGGCCTCACAAATGGCGCAGTTTACCTCACTATCGCAAACCAGCGCGATGTCATCGTCGCTTTCGGCAATGCAGGCGAGCAGTTTAATTGGCGCGACGGTCGTAGTGCAGGAACCGAATTCAAAAAATACCGCGACCGGGGTGGTCCAATCCGTCCGGTTGGGAGCGGAATCTTCCGATGGCACGCCGCAAATCATGGTCGGCGGCACGGCTTACGATATCAGCCAGGTCTTGTCGGTAACGCCAACGCCGGCAGCATCAAGCCAAACCTCATCAACAACACCGTCATCGTAACCATAACCAATAACCAGGAATAAAATTATGCTTCTTTCAATGGATTCGGGCGTCAGTGCCCTCGATCAATTCCAACAGGACCTGAACGTCATAGGTAATAACATCGCCAACGTAGATACGGTTGGGTTCAAGTCTTCGAACATGGAGTTCGCGAACGCGCTGAGCCAAACCATCGGCGACAATGCCGCCGGCGTAGAGCAAATCGGCACGGGCGTGCTGACCAGTTCTATCGCCAGTACGTTCACCCAGGGCTCTATTGTCGGCACGGGTGTGCCAACGAACATGGCGATCAATGGAAACGGGTTCTTTGAAGTGAAAGACCCAGTCAGCGGCCAGACCTATGTGACACGCGACGGAAATTTCTCGGTGGATACCAATGGTTATTTAGTGACCAGCACAGGCATGCGCGTGCAAGGCCTGACGACCGCGGGCGGCACGACCATGGGGGATATCCAGATCAGCAATGCCAATGCGCCGGGCGGTGATACGTCTCCGGTACAGAGCTACACGTTCTCTTCCAATGGTGATGTAAACATTCTTCTGGGGGACGGCACCACCTTTACCAGCGGACAGATCATGCTGCAAAATTTCACGGCTCCCACGCAATTGGTAAGCGTTGGCAATAACCTTTATACCGGACAAGTCAATGCCGGGCAACTGGCGGCGCCGCTGGCGCCCACCACGAACGGCCTGGGAACAATCGTCGGCGGTTCACTGGAAATGTCGAACGTGGATTTAGCGACCCAGCTAACGGACCTGATCACAGCGCAACGTGGTTTCGAAGCTAACGCGCAAACAATCACCACGAGCAATGAGGTGCTGCAAGACCTGGTCAACCTGAAGCACTAATTCCATGCCCGAAGACGATAAAAAAACGGAAGAGGCAGCAGAAAGTCCCGCACCAGCCCCCGTCAAGAAGTCCGGGGGAATGGGGGCGTGGCTGCCTCTTATCATCACGATCCTGCTCATGCCGGCACTGGCCTTTGGCGTGGCGCAATATGTCATTTTGCCGCAACTCCAAAAGGGGTTGGGAATCAAAGCGGCCAGCGCTGCCACCACCAGCACGTCTATCTCCAGCGAGAGCAAGAAAGATGCTTCAGGAGCCAAACAGGAGACCGTGTTGATGAATAAGATGCTGGTCAATGTGGCCGGTACGATGGGTGCACGCTATTTGCTGGTAAGTATTTCTGTGGCCGGCTCGGACAAGGACTTCAAAGACAAAATGGATAGCCATGATGCACAGTTGCGCGATATGGCGTGCGGCGCGCTGGCGACCAAGACGCTGGCGGATTTGGAAAAGCCTGGCGCCAGGAATTTAATCCGGAGCGAACTCATTACCGGGTTTAACAATATTTTGGGCGATTCCATGGTACAGGACATTTATTTCACGGAATTTGCCATTCAGTAATCATGGGCGACTTCGACACTAATCCAACCAGCGCGGGGGACGTTTCGGTACTCACGGCGAACGGAGTCCGCGAGCAGCGCAAAGTCGAAGACATTCGCAGCCACGATTTCCGGCAATCCGGCTTTCTGGCCCCGAGCGAACTGCGGCGAATTCGCCAGCGGCACGAGCAGTTTGTCCGCTCACTGGCGGCGCGACTGGCAATTTTCCTGCGGCTGGAATTCAGCCTCCAACTTTCAAAAATTCAAATCGCCGGTTACCAGAATTTTATCGAGAACCTGCCCACGCCAACACATATCACGCTGTTTAAGACAGATCCGCTTAAGGGCGTTGGACTGCTCATCATTCCCCCGAAACTGGGATTAACACTGGTGGATCGGCTGCTGGGCGGCACAGGACAGGCAACGGAAGAAGCGCGTGATTTAAGCGAGATAGAAATTGCGTTGATTGACCAGGTCGCTTCGCTGGTCATTGGCGAATGGTGCAATCACTGGCCGGAGATGCGCGGGTTGCATCCCTCGTTGCTAGGCCACGAGAATAACAGCCGCTATTTGCAAACGGCGACGCCTGACGCGGCCATGCTGGTCTTGACCATGAACGGCGGCATTGGAGAGCAGGCAGAACCGATTCAAATCGTTTTTCCCTATGCGACCGTTGAGCCGCTCGTGCGGTTGCTGTCGCCGTCACTGCCGGACGCGGAAACCGTGCCCGCGCGAACAGCGAAACCGCGATGGAACGCGGAATTTAACGAAGTAAAAGTCCCGGTCGTGGCCGAATGGCATGGACTAAAGATGTCCGCCGGCGAAATTGCCAAGCTCAAAGTGGGCGACCTGCTGGCACTCGACCCGGCTTGCGCCGCGCAAGTGCATTTGCGCCTGAGCAACGTGCCAAAATTTATCGGCCGCCCCGGAACCTCCGCGGGCAAATGGGCCGTGCAACTTACCACCATCAATAATAACAGCCCTACATGAACTCTCCCGCCGAAAATCCGGCCAACTTGAACATTGTCTTGGACGTGCCCGTAAGCCTGACCATTGAATTGGGCGGCTGCCAGTTGCCGATGCGCGAAGTGCTGCAACTGAACATCGGCTCGGTCGTGCAATTGGACAAGCCTGCGGATGCGCCGGTGGAACTGAGCGTCAACGGCAAGCTCATCGCTCGGGGTGAAGTCGTGGTTATCGAAGACCGTTTCGGCGTGAAGATCACTGAAGTTATCGGAAACAGCAATTCGGCGGCGGCCTAAATGAAAAAAAACCGCTTTAACGTTTGCCGGTTTTGGCAACCCGGGGGCTGGATATTTTTTTTTGCGCTGACTGCCGGCGCACAAACTAATTTTACCTCCGCGCCGCTTACCCCCCCTGCCCTGCCTGACGCCGGGGTTTCCTTTCTGCGGGTCATGGGCGCGCTCGCGCTGGTCATTGGGATTTTCCTCGGTGGCGTGTGGATGTTTAAGAACTGGCAGAGGCTGGCGGTCCAGCGAGGCCGGGCGCCAAAATTAAGCGTGCTGGAATGCCGTTCGCTCGGGGGACGCCATGCGATTTATGTGATTGGGTACGAGCAACAGCGCTTTCTTATTTCCTCCTCACCGGGCGGGGTGAACCTGCTGAGCCATTTGCCGGCGGCCGGCGAAACGACGGAAACAGAAAATCCTTCCAAACCGACATTCTCACAGGCGCTTTCGCAGGTACTCAAAGGCAAATGAAAAAAAGCTTAAAAACATTTAGCTTCATTTCTTTGCTTTTTTTCCTGGTCCTGACGGCCTCCGCCCAGACGAACAGCCCTGCCGGTTTTGGCCCTGTTTCCATTACTTTAGGCACGAACAACGCCGCGCCGGACGTGGACATCAGCATCCGGATTTTATTTTTCCTGACGCTGTTGACACTGGCGCCGGCGATTTTGCTGCTGATGACGTGTTTCACGCGCATCGTCATTGTCCTTTCGTTTGTTCGCAGCGCATTGCAATTACAGGGCGCACCGGCGAACCAGATCATCATCGGGCTCTCTTTATTTATCACTTATTTCATCATGGCGCCGGTGTGGGACAATATTAACCACCAGGCCGTCCAACCGTACCAGGCGCATCAAATCACCAGCCAGCAGGCCATGGACCGCGCTGCCGACCAGATGCGCACGTTCATGCTCAAACAAACCCGGCCAAGCGATGTGGAGCTTTTTGTTTCCATGGCCAAGTTGCAGCCGACAACGCCCGACCAATTGCCGCTGCGAGTCGTGACGCCCGCCTTCATCATCAGCGAACTACGGACGGCATTCGAAATGGGCTTCCTGATTTATGTGCCGTTTATCCTGATCGACATCGTGGTGGCGACCGTGCTGATGAGCATGGGCATGATGATGATGCCGCCGATGGTGATTTCGCTGCCGTTGAAGTTGTTGCTGTTTGTGCTCGTGGACGGGTGGTCGCTGGTGGTGCAGTCGCTGGTTCGCAGTTTTGGAATGTAAATTTATGAATGCTGAATTTGCCATTGAATTATTGAAGACCATGATTTACCAGGCGCTGACGATCGCCGCGCCGATTCTGATTACAGCCATGGTCATTGGCCTGGCCATCAGCCTCTTCCAGGCGGTAACGACGATTCATGAACAAACGCTGACGTTTGTACCCAAGGCGCTGGGAGTTATTGGAATTTTGCTGCTGCTCATGCCTTGGATTGTGCGGTCGCTCATCGAATTTACCATTAGCGTCATCCAAAAAATGCCGCAAATGGTCCAGTAGGCCGGGCAAAATGGGCATCGATTTTTACAACTGGATGCTGGTCTTTTTGAGGCTCAGCGCCTTTCTCATGGCGCTGCCTTTTTTCTCAATGGCCAATTTTCCGGTCACAATGCGCGTGGCCATAGGCGCGCTGGGCGCGTTATTAATTGCGCCGGTGCTGCCGCCTTTCCCATTAAATCACCTCGATTTCTTTTCGCTATTGGGAGTCATGATCCAGGAAGTGAGCATCGGTTTATTACTGGGATTCGTCTCGCGCATGATTTTTTACGCCTTGGAAATCGCAGGTTCCGTTATTTCTTCCGAGATGG
Source organism: Pseudomonadales bacterium (assembly GCA_035500235.1). Taxonomy (GTDB): domain Bacteria; phylum Verrucomicrobiota; class Verrucomicrobiia; order Limisphaerales; family UBA11358; genus UBA11358. The sequence continues at coordinate 33,060 of DATJXK010000054.1, forward strand.
GTTTAAATTTGGCGGCGATTTTTGACCCGACGAACCAGGAATCCTCCCCTATTGCCGGGACGATTTTGGTTCTTTTGGCCACAGTCGTCCTGCTCGTGCTGAATTTACACCATTGGATGCTGCTGGCGTTTGTGCATACGTACGATGTGCTACCGGCAGGTGGCGCCCATTTGAACAGCGCGCTGTTTGAAACGATCGTTGCGCAGACAAGCCATGTTTTCATGATCGCACTGCAGATTTCCGCGCCGATTATCGCAGCTTCCTTTGTCATCACCCTGGTTTTTTCCATGTTAAGCCGCGCTGTGCCGGAGATGAACGTTTTCTCGGAAATGTTCGGATTCAGGATCGTGGGAGGCTTAATCGTTTTTGGATTTACGCTGCAACTTTCCGCCCAATATGTGGCCAACTATTTAAACCGGCTGCCCAATGACCTGTTGGCCGTGGCACAAATGATGGGAGGGAAATAGCATGGCCGAGCAAACCGCCGGGGAGAAAACAGAGCAACCCACACCACGCAGGCTGGAAGAGGCCATAAAACGGGGCCAAATCGCCCGCAGCGCAGAAGTGCAGACGGTCTTTGTGCTGATGGGAGCCCTGGCGGCCTTAACGTTCGCGGGCCAGGAAATCTGGAAGGAATTTGTCAGTGTTATGGCCATGACCCTGGGCCATTTATACGACACCACCATCACTACCAGTTCGTTACAGGGTTATGGCGTTTCCAGCGTGTTCATCCTGCTGAAATGTGTCGGGCCGGTTATTTTGGCCACGGCCACAGCCGGATTAATAGCCGGAGGCATTCAAAATCGATTTAATACCGCATCCGAGGCCTTAACTCCCAATTGGAGCCGCGTTAGCCCGATTGAAGGCTTCCAACGCCTGTTCTCCGCGCGCGCAGCAGTGCCCACGCTCATTGGTCTGGTAAAGTTCACTTTCATCCTTTTGGTGACCTATTCGGAAATTCGCAGCGTGGTAAACGACCCAATCTTTACTTCCGTGGTCAGTAGTGACCGGCTGGCGGCATTTATGGGGCAGACATGCTTGAAGCTTTTCCTGCGGATCAGCCTTGGCCTCCTCGTGATAGCGGGTGCGGACTATGCCTATCAATTCTGGCGTACCCAGCGCGATTTGATGATGACGAAGCAGGAATTGAAGGACGAATTAAAGAATTCGGAAGTCAATCAACGGGTTAAGACTGCCCGCCGGAAGCGCCGCGCAGCTTCAAAAGCACAGTCGCTGGCGGAAATTCCCCAGGCAGACGTCGTAGTAACGAACCCGACGCATATCGCGATTGCCTTGCGATACGACCGCAAGACGATGCGCGCCCCGAAAGTGGTGGCCAAGGGCATTCGTTTGAACGCGGCAAAGATCCGCGAGATTGCGGAGCAGCACCAGGTGCCGATTGTAGAAAATAAACCGCTGGCACGGATGCTTTTTAAGCATGGCAGGGTCGGTGGCGAGATTCCTGCTGAACTGTACGCGGCAGTGGCTGAAATTCTTGCATGGGTCTATCGGGTGAATCGCTACCGCTATTACGCGGAGCAAAATCAAACTTAAAAAATAAATGGGCGAGCTAAGTGACAGGATGCGGAAGTTACTCCGTTATGGAGACTTATGGCTGGTTGTTGCCCTGCTCGGTACGATTCTTTTATTGATCCTGCCGGTCGCCCCGGCGGTGCTCGACCTGCTGCTGACGTGCAGCATCAGTATTTCGCTGCTGACATTGCTGGTCATTCTTTACCTGCGAACTCCGGCAGAATTTACCGGGTTCCCCACGCTGCTGCTGTTCATCACCTTGTACCGGTTGGGGCTCAACGTCGCGGCGACGCGCCTGATTTTGCTCGACGGCTATGCAGGCCATATCATCCAGGCGTTCGGCAATTTCGTGGTCCAGGGGAACTACGTTGTTGGATTGGTCGTCTTCCTCATCCTTGTTCTCATTAATTTCATCGTCATCACCAAGGGCGCCGGGCGCATCGCGGAAGTGGCGGCCCGCTTCACGCTGGATGCGTTGCCGGGCAAACAGATGGCCATTGACGCGGAACTTAACGCAGGGCTGATTAACGAAGCCGAGGCCCGCAGCCGCCGGCGCGCGCTGGAGGAGGAATCGGATTTTTACGGAGCCATGGATGGAGCGAGCAAGTTCGTACGCGGCGATGCCATTGCCGCCATTCTCATTACGCTCATCAATATCATTGGCGGATTTGCGGTGGGAATCGTGCAAAAGGGCATGACCGTGAGCGAAGCGTTACAGCACTTCACGATTTTGTCGATTGGTGACGGATTGGTTTCACAGGTTCCCGCGTTGGTAACCTCAACTGCGGCGGGCATCCTGATTACCCGGGCCACAGCAAAGAATGATCTCGGGAAAGAACTTGGCCGCCAATTGCTGCTTTATCCGAAGGCATTGACGATTCTCTCGGTCATGCTTGTCGTCTTGGCCATTGTGCCCGGCCTTCCGACGCTGCCATTCCTCACCCTGGCGGTTATTACGGGGTTGCTTTCGTATTCAATTCACCGGCATGGCACACCGGAATTGGGATCTCCAGCAATGGCGGGAACGTATGGCAAGCCCGGCGACCCAAAAACGGCCGCAAAAACCGCGGGAGAAGCGAAACCTTCGGACAAACTGGAAAGTCTACTGACGCTCGACACGCTGCAAATCGAACTGGGTTATGGGCTGGTAACGCTGGCTGATACCAAAAAAGGCGGAGACTTGCTAGAGCGCGTTACCGGTGTGCGGCGCAATTTTGCGTCGGAGATGGGCATGTTGATCCCGCCGATTCGCCTTCGCGACAATTTGCAATTGGGAAACAATGAATATCGTTTCGTGTTGAAGGGAAATCCCATTTCCAAAGGCCAAATTATGCCTGGGCATTGGCTGGCGATGAATGCGACCCATAGCAAGACGACGCTCAAAGGCATTCCTACGGTGGAACCGGTGTTTCAATTGCCGGCAACGTGGGTCACCAATGTCGAACGCAAGTCTGCGGAATTGGCTGGATACACGGTAGTAGACGCACCGTCCGTGCTGGTCACGCATTTATCGGAAACGGTCAAGCGGCGCTGCCATGAAATTCTTACGCGGCAGGACGTGCAGGTCTTACTGGACAACCTCAAACAAACGAACCCGGCAGTCGTGAATGAATTAATTCCAGCGCAACTGAGCATCGGCCAGGTGCAGCGGATTTTGCAGAATCTTTTGGCAGAAGGTATCTCCATTCGCAACCTGGCGGGCATACTGGAAAAGGTGGGGGATTACGCGGCCACAACCAAAAATCCGGACGAACTTTCTGAATTTGCGCGGCGCGCATTGGGTTCGCAAATCACTAAACCGTTCCAAAATGAAAACGGAGCGCTGCGGGCCATTACGATTGATCCAAAACTGGAACAACAACTTACCATGGGCGTGCGGCAGTCACTTTCCGAAATTGCGCTGATTATCGAACCCCGGCTGGCACGGCACGTCATCGAAACACTTTCAAAATTCGTGCAGCAGATGATTTCCGCCGGGCAACAACCGGTAGTTTTGTGCGCGCCACAGTTGCGGCTGGCATTCCGGCGGTTTTTTGAAAATTCGTTCAGTGATTTGGCGGTGTTGTCTTACTCGGAAATCCCGGCACGCGTACAAATCCAAAATGCGGCCGTCATTCCCAGCGCAGAATAAACTATGAAACTCGTCTCTATCGTGGCGGACAATCCGGCGGCAGCGCTGGTACAGGTCCACGCCCAACTCGGGCCGGACGCCGTCATTGTGAGCGTGCGAAAACATTCGACGGGCATTTCATGGCTCTGGCCCAGC
>DATJXK010000055.1:0-6510 GCA_035500235.1 Pseudomonadales bacterium
CTGATTTTGCGTCACCCAACATTCCACGGTCAAATTGGTCGTACTTGTCAACAAACCTGAAGGCAACGAAACATAACCGGAATATCCGAAGACGTTCTTGGTATTACCCGGCAGCGAGAGACCATTATGAATGGTGGCCGCGGCCCCGCCGTTTGGCGCTACGATTGTCCCATTCGCCCCGCCAATCGAATCCGTCGCATCGCTGACGAAACTGTAGCGGTGCTGCAACGTTGGTGGCGGCGGTACCACGACGGTCAAGGTCACCGAATTGGTGGCGATACCTACCGCATTGCTGACTACGATGCTGTAACTCCCTGCCATACTCGCAACGACATTGGTTTCTATAAACGTGTTATTCGTCGCGCCGGCAATCGGTGAACCGTTGAAATCCCATTGATAATTCAGACCACCTCCCACCGCCTGCGCACAGAATGAAGCTGTGCCGCCCTGATAAACCGACTGCGCGACCGGGGGCAGGAGAATAGCAGGCGCCGTCTGGGTCACATTGGTATTTGCCGTAAGATTTACATCAGAAATACCTACGTCAATGAATTGCCCACCGGTGGTTTGAGCGCACGAAACTGCCAAAATATTTGTGCCATTGGGAATAATGGCCGCCTGGCCCGCGGCGTTCATGGCCACAGGAACATAAGCTGTAGAATAACCGGAAGCCGAACCAGCCAATACGCCGTTGATATAAATCGCCACGTCCTCGTCATGATACGTAATAAATGAGAGCTGGCTGATTTGCTGCGACGTGAACGAGCCGGGATTAAACGTACGCCTGAGATAAATGTAACCCGGCGTCGTCCAGGCCGTGTTTGGCGTCACGTTGGGGTCCGCCGTACCAAATCCCGCCACGCCGTTGCTCCAGGAAGAAGCATCGAAATTGGTCGCGTACCAATTCGACGGCACAGCATTGGTCGTCCACTGCCATGCCTGGGGAACCGCCTGGGATGTCGGAACAACCGGCGTTACCGTATTTTGACCTGTGATCGCTTTGCGGTTGGAACTGTATATTCTATCCATGTTCGGCTTCACCAGCCGGTCATAGCTCATCAACCCGTTGCATTCGTTTTCTACGTCCGTAATTTGCGTATAGACCGCGGCGTTCAACTGTCCGTTTCCCTGCGATTTATCGTTTACCGCCTCGGTAATGTAGCCGTCATAAAGCGAGGCAAAATTGTCCAGCGAACTGGCCAGCAAATAGCCGGTACCGGCCTGAGCCGGGTTCCATAAATGTCCGGTGACATGCCAGGCAATCCCGCCGAATTCGCCGTCCACAGGCACTTGCGTGGTGGTCATTGGATCGCCGGGGTCGGGATAGCTGTGAGAGTCGTAAACATTTCCCACTCCGTAATAATCACCGCCGCTGGCCTGGTTGACTAAATGATTGGGATCCATCGTCTCAACCAAATTGACCAGATAAGGCGTGTTTGTTTGGCCGGCACTCGTTTGCCCCTGCCCTTCGTTAAAAATATCCCACATGATAATGCACGGACTGTTCCAATGGTTTGTAACCATCGCACTCAGTTCATTAATGAAATCCACAGCATTCACCTGCTGCGGATTGCCGGTATATGAGTTGCACGTGGGCATGTCCTGCCATATCAACAATCCAAGTGTGTCCGCCCAATAATACCAGCGTTGCCGTTCCACCTTGATATGCTTGCGCACCATGTTGAAGCCAAATGCCTTCTCCATTTGCAAATCATACTTCAGCGCCGCATCCGTGACCGCGGTATAAATGCCATCCGGCCAAAATCCCTGGTCCAGCGGTCCCATCTCAAAATACGGCTGATTGTTCAAATAGATTTGCGGCACACCGTTGACAGTAACCACAGAGATTTTCCGCATCCCGAAATAGCTCGTGACTGTGTCATTCGTAACGCTGTTATGAACCGTCCATATTTGCAGCCCGTAAAGGAAAGGATTGTCGGGCGACCACAAATTCGGATTAGGCACGGGGATATCCATTTCCGCCTGCGGATTGCCGGCTGTTGAACTAACCGGAATGCCATTGCTCGTGACCAACGCATGAACCGTCACGCCGCTACTCGCAAGACAATTGACCGTCAGCCTTAATTGCGAATGATCCACGTCCGGTACGATTTGCAAATTTTGTATGCCGGACGCATCCACCGGTTCGAGCCATGCCGGCTGCCAGATACCGCTCGATGACGTATACATGATGCCGCCCGGGTACAGTGTCTGTTTCCCGCGCGGCTGACCGCCATTGTCTTCCGGGCTGTAAACCCCGATGATCAACTCGTTCGTCCCGCCATTCAGGAAGGACGTGATATCAAAACTAAAAGGATCATAGCCTCCCTGATGCACTCCCACCAATTGCCCGTTGACATATACTGTGGCCCGCCAGTCCACTGCGTCCAAATGCAAAATAATTCTTTGGCCACTCCAGGACACAGGCACGGTAAAAGTCCGGCGATACCACGAAAATTGGGAGTATTGCATTACCCCGGAAATGGCTGATTCCATCGGGAACGGCACGAGAATTTGACTGGATAACGTTTGACCGACCGGCACGGGTGAATTGGTGATGGTGGGCTGAAACTGCCAGAGGCCATTCAAGTTGAGCCAATTATTGCGGACCATCTGCGGACGGGGATATTCCGGCAGCGGCGCATTCGTATCTACCTGATAAGCCCACGGGGTCATCAAAGATGCCTGCCCCATTTGCCATGCATGGCAGGCATAGGTTGCCATCAAAGCCAAAAGGCAAAGTGTTTGGACACAAAAAGATCGGCGGAGACTCGACATGATATCACGACAGCATCGCAACAAAAACGGGAGTGTCAATGTGGCATGAAGTGGCCACAGAACGAGGGACTGCTTTTTATTTACAGCATCACCAAGGATGAAAATCCCTATATTTTTCAGTCCTCGCCTGAAGGTCGTGGTAAAGAAATGTCCGCAGAAATTGGCCGGCCGAAATTTGGCGAGCCGTCGGCATTCCAGCTAAAGCGCTGGATTCTCACATCCCGCCTGGCACCGGAACCGCGGGAAACATGAGCATGGTAAACAATCCAATCCTCTTTCCCATCCGGTGAAGGCACGAAAGAACAATGGCCCGGCCCAAAGACAGCATCCGTGCTGGAAAAAACCGGTTCGCTTTTTTTATCCCAGGATTTTGGGTCGAGCACATCGCCGCCATTCCAGCTCAACTGGCCTAAACAATAATCATCCGTCCACATCGCGGACGCCGAAAAAATCACGAACACCCGGCCGTTATGCCAGAGTGTTTCCGGCCCTTCATTGATCGGCAGGCCATGCATTTCCCAGGAATATTCCGGTCGCGAAATACAAACACGGTTGCCCGCTATCGTCCATGGGTTGCCCATGGGCGCGATATAAAGTTCCTGTGCTACGTTATTTGTCCCTTCCCATCCGGACCAAATAAAATAAAGTTTCCCGTCCGGCATTTCTAAAACCGTGCCATCAATTGCCCATCGATCTCCTGGAGCAGCAATTTTGCCTTTCAGGATAAACGGTTCTGCCGGGTCCATCGAAGTCCCTTCCAATACATACATCCGGTGGTTGGCATTGTCCCCATCATCGGCAGCCACATAGATATACCATTTGCCCTGGAGAAAATGCAGTTCCGGCGCCCAAACTTCCTTTGACCAGGCTTTCTTCGCATCGGGACGCCAGACACACTTCCAGTCTCCTTTGCCAATGGCTTCAAGATTTGTCGCCACATCGATCCAAACGGCATTGGAACGTGACTGGCAAAAATAATATTTCCCGTTCCATTGAATTACCCATGGGTCAGCCCCGTGGCTAACCACGGGGTTGGTAAAGGTGTTGCCGGCGAAAACCGTATCCGCGGCAAGAACAACCAGAATGAAGGCCGTCAAAGAGCGCAAAACACATTTAATCATAATTCATTTCGCATCCGCCGCCGTTTCCGGAGTAAAAATCCCCACATCTATGCCTTGTCCGCCAGTCGTCTGGTGGCAATGAATCGCGATGGTATTTTCACCGGGCCGAAGTGCCTCAAAGGCCTCCTTCGAAATATCAAACTGGTCGTAATCAACAATGAAACCCGAAAGCTGCAGGGCCAGCACTCCGTTTATATATACTTCCACATCTTCATCATGAAATACCTGCAATTGAATCCCCGGTATGTCTTCAGATTTTAAGGTAAAATCCCGGCGCAGCCAAATATCAGCAGTGTTCCACGTGGAGTTAATAACGATCCCCGGGGTGCCCGCAGTGCCAAATCCAGCTATGCCATCTTTCCACGCAGAGGGATCAAAGCCGGGTTCAAACCAATCACTACCGGGTTTGTCCGTAGTATATTTCCAACTGGTGCGGCCAAATAATGCGTCCGCTAAAATGACTTTCTTAGGCAATCGCCAAAATCCCCCGCGGTTGGCATCTGCTAAAACTGCCGGAGATATTTTGGCCACGGCGCGGTCATAAGTCTGGAGGCCATTGCATTCCGTTTCCACGTCAGCGGTTTGGGTGTATACGGCAGCATTCAATCCTCTCAAATCGTGCAGGCGCCAAACCTGGTTGAGCATCCAGGTGTATCGTTTCGCGAGGTCCACGTTGTTTGTGAGCATGACATAACCCCAGGAATGCGTCGTTGACCACGTATGTCCCGGGACAACCAATCCCAGTCCACCGTATTCGCCCAAAACCGCCGCGCGATGGAGATCGGCATCCGGCGCATCCGGGCCGGGATAATTATGCATATCCACCAGGTCACCGCTGCGCATGTCCGTCCAGCCGCTGGCATCGTCCACTAATCTGGAAGGGTCCATTTCCTTGATCCATTTGGTCAATGATTCCGTGTCGTATTGCCCCCAGCCTTCATTGAACAGCACCCACGTGATGATGGACGGATGATTATCCAAATGGTCAATCATGTGGAGCAGTTCATCTTCAAAATCCCGGCGGCCGTCTATGGTAGCATTGTTGCCGCTCGGCATGTCCTGCCAGACGAGCATTCCCATTTTATCGCACCAGTAATACCACCGCTCAGGCTCCACTTTGACGTGCTTGCGGACGAGATTGAAACCGCTTTGCTTTAAAAATTCGATGTCGGACCGTATCGCCGCGTCAGTGGGAGGCGTATAAATTCCGTCCGGCCAAAATCCCTGGTCCAGTGTTCCGATTTGAAAAATAAACTGGTTATTGAGGGCTATTCTCACCGTACCCTGGTCATCTTTCGCAAGCGCAATTTTCCTCATCCCAAAATAGCTCGAAACTGAATCCAGGACCCGGTCTCCATCCTTCAAGGTCACCTTCAAATCATACAAAAACGGATCATCCGGCGACCAAAGATGCATGCTGGACAAATTCAAAATCAAATTCCCATTGGCCGGTCCGCTCACCTTCCCAACGGCCCGGCCGCCGGCAAAAGCCGTGGCTTCAATTTTAAGATTTTCTGAAAAATTATTGACGGCCACGCGAAGTTGAAGCGATTGGGAATCGACATCGGGAACAACTTTCAAGGCATCGATGCAAACTTTAGGCACCGGTTCCAGCCAGACTGTTTGCCAGATGCCGGATGTGGACGTATAAAAAATGCCTTCCGGGTTGCGGGACTGTTTGCCACGCGGCTGATCCCCATCATCAGTCGGATCGGTTATATAAACTGTAATTTCTTCCGCATTGGTCCAGCGCAATGCATCGGTGATATCGAATGAAAACGGATCATAACCACCTTGATGTCGCCCGATGTCGTGTCCATTCACTTGAACATCACAACGCCAGTCAGCCGCCCCAAAATGCAATCGTACCCGCTGTCCGCGCCACGATTCCGGTATCGAAAACGTCCGGTGATACCATAGCTTGCTATGCTCATCGACATGCGCCATGACACCGGAAAGCGCAGATTCAACAGGAAAGGGAACAAGTATCTTCCTGTTGAAGGAGGGCATTTTCCCAACAGAATCCGGAGTCATTGCATAGTCCCATAGTCCGTTTAAATTCATCCAGTCAGGCCTGACCAATTGCGGGCGCGGATAATCCGGCCATGCGTTGGTGGGACTGACATCGGCGGCCCAGCGCGTCATCAAAGGCACTTTTCCAGGATGCCAGTCTGTGGTTTCTTCGCTGTGCACAGAAACCGACACTACCGCGACCAGAAAAAGCGCAATGGTATAAAATCGTTTCATTAGAGAGTTAGCCTGTGCTTTTTCTATTCAAAAATTTTACCACCGCCTCGGTACGCGTGTGGACATGCAGCTTTTCATAGATTCGCCGGATGTAGTTCCGCACGGTATGAATGCTCACATCTAGTTGATCGGCAATTTGCTTGTAGACCAGTCCCTCGGCCAGCGCGGCCAGCACGGCGTGTTCCTGCGGGGAAAGCTCTGCTGATTTGTCTTTGGGCGCTTGCGTGGTTTTGAATGAGCGGACGACCTTGCGCGCGATCGGCGCTGACATCGGCGAACCGCCGGCACAAACCTCCTCGATGGCTTCCAGCAGCTTTTTTGGCGACTGGCGTTTCAGCAAATAGCCGCTGGCCCCGGCGGCCAG
>DATJXK010000056.1:0-3888 GCA_035500235.1 Pseudomonadales bacterium
TAAACGGTTGCGACATCCAGTTCGTTTGGTTCCATTGGAAAACCCGAAGGTCATTGCCATTACCACTATAACGATCGCCCGCCCACAAACCCACACTCGCTTGCAAAGCCACTGCATTCGTCACCGTCAGCGGCCGCGCCATGATTTGGTAGGCACTCGATACCTTGCCCTCCACCGACGCGAATGACGAAAAATCATTCAAGCTCACCGTGCTGATCCTCGTCATTTCGTTCACCTGCCCGAAACCAATGGTCACCTGGTTTTGGCTGCTATCATCCGGCCGTTGAAAAAATAAATTCGTGTTTCCAGTAGCGATATTATCCGGCGCAATGGATAACGCATCGCCCACTACTGCCGGGTTGACCGCCGCCACCGCATCGATCACGGTGTACTGGAAATCATTCGTTTCCGCCTGCAACCGGATGTACTGGATCCACGACAGCCCGGTTCCCTGCAAAGAAAAGCTGGTGCCGCCGGTCGCACCCGAAAATTGATCCAGCACGCCCGAAATCGTCTGGCCACCCAAATTATTAGTGGCCAAATAAGGATTCAGCGGCTTGGTCGGATTCATTTCTTCCGCCGTCCATGACATATTGGTCTCGTCCCAGCGGAACGCCTCTTCCGGAAACAAAGTCAGCATATTCGTGTAAGTAAACCAGCTAACCCCGTCCTGGCTCACCGACACGATTGTCGGATGACTGTAAATGGCGCTGCTGGTCAAAGTGACCGTGCTCAAATCCGTCGTGTCGCTCACAAAACCCCCCGGCACGCTCGAAGGCAGCCCGAAGAAAAAAGAATAACCATAGACGATCAGGTCCGCGCCGTAAGGATTATTCGGGTTAGCATAAACCCGTCGGCCCATGTTAATCGTAACTTCACCGCCCTGGTCAATTTTCGTGATGATAACATTGCCATTGGTATCAACATTGTAAGGCGGGTCCACAACCGAGACCCGGTCTGTCACACTGCCGTCCAGGGGATCATAAAATCGCAATGATGGCCGGCCCAATATCGCCGTGGGATCATTATAAGGAGCCAGTGAATCCACGTTGGTCGCGTTGAATACTTGCGCGCCGAAATCATTCATGTTGGGCACGTAAGCCACGTAAGTGCCGTCCGGCGAGGGCGGCGCCTGTTTGTCATGGTTGAAGACATTGTACGCCGGGTCAGCAGGGTTGGAATCGCGCCCCGCCGCCGCCACGGAAAATCCAATCCATGAACCGTTCGTAAGCAACAAAGCATCCAAATTGCTTTGGGTGTACGACCATTGGCCATGGTAACCGCCGGAAAAATCCGCGTTCGTCGCCGTCCAATACGCAGCTTGCCCGCGGTTTGGCGACGACATATATTCGCCCGCATCGCCCCCCTCAGTCCATGTCTGCCATCGCGGCCCGTTTAATCCACCCCAATATAAATCGCCGCCGTTGATCGCATAAGCGGAGTCCATCGCCCCCGACATATTCGTCAAAATGCCGTGGCTGATAACATTGGTGATGGTCCCGTCCGTGATGCCGATGCGGCCATTACCGCTGAGATTGTAACCGATGCCCGCCACCAGCGTGCCGGAAGCATTTGTTTCAACGACATACAACTTCGGGTCCGCTGCCAAAATCGCATTCAACATCTCTGCGCCTGTAGCTGTGCCGTTGAAACGATAGCCCCACGCCATCGTCTTGCTGGTTACCGGTGCCGGCACAGTCGAATTGTTGAAAAGCTCCGGCGAATTCCATTCGATCACCACGGCGGCCCGGTTTGTGCCCGAACCCGCCCACAACTGGATGTCATCCAAAGAAATCGCCGGCGCCGTGCCGGCAGCAAGCATGGCCAGAGCCATGCCTGCCGCCAGCGTGATAACTTTTTGCCTCATGATTTCCGCCTAAAATAAATCATCCCCAGGCTGCCCAGGCTTAGCATTGCCCAAATGCCTGGTTCGGGCACCGGCTGCGCTGCCACCGGGATCGCCGGGTTGCTGTCTCCTGATCCATTAAAAAAGGAGAAGTCCCAGCCATCCACGTCGCCATTTTCCAGGTCACGCGAGCTCATGCCCACCGGGCTATACTGCCAGCCATTGGCCCAGTCTGTCGGGTCTGACGGCGATAGCTGGTTGTCCGTGCTTGCCCAATAACTCCAATAGCCCAATGAGAACCACCCCTCTTCCCACAGATCCCCCGCAGCCACTGGCGTCCGGGCACTGTTCACGCCCCCGGCATCCGTATACGCCAGATGGTCGCTGCTGAAACTCAGCGACGGCGACAATTGGAAATTTTGGTCACCGCTGGCATGATAACCCAGGCCGTACAACGCCGTGCCCAACCCTGAGCCAAACTCTCCCGGTGTACTCACTTCCGCGTACAGGCTCGGGTCAGCCGCCACGATGGCATCCAGCATTTGTTCGCCCGTGGCCGTGCCATCCCAGCGATATCCCCACACCATGGCGGAATTGGCCGACCCATTATTCCAATCAATCTCAAATGCCGCTTCATTTTGGCCCGTTCCTACCCAATATTGGATGGAGCTAAACAAATCCGAATCGGCATAAGCCGTGACGGTTCCCCAAACGCTGGCGAGCGCCAGCATCAACGCAATTTTTTTCATGGCTGTCCTTTTTACTTGCGTCGTTTGAAAATCAAGCCAAGCACGCCCACACCGAGCAACGCCCATGTGGAGGGTTCCGGCACTGGCGAAGCCGGCACATAGTCCGACGGAGCCGGGCTGTTAAAACCCGGGGCGAAAATCCAGCCATCGAAATCCCCATTGGCCAGTACCCGGTCGCTCATGCCCACCATGCTTGAGTCCCAATCAGACTCATTCGCCGTTAAACGCGCGTCCGTGCTGGTGTAATAGGCCCAATAACCGGAATTAAATCCCTCCATCCACACATCGCTGGAATTGACCGCCGTACGGCTGTCGTTCACCGCGCTATAACTGCCCGCATACGCGAAACCCTGGCTGTCGAAACTCAACGGCGGCGACAGTTGAAAATTGGGATTCCCGCTTGGCTCATAACCCAGGCCGAATAACACCGTCCCAAATCCCGTGTTAAACCCGCTTTCCTCTGCGAACAGCCGCGGATCGGACGCCACGATCGCCTCGATCATTTGTTCCCCCGTCGCCGTACCATTCCAGCGATAACCCCACATCAATGATTCTTCGGAACTCGTGCCGTTGTACCAATCAATCACCAGGCCGGCTTCATTTTGGCCGGTGCCCGTCCAGTTTTGGATGGTGCTGAGCAAATCCGTCTGGGGAGTTGCGGATGCCGATGCCAGCGCGCCGGCCAGCGCCAGCGCGATTACTGCGATTTTTTTCATTTTCTGATCTTTCAATTTGCCCGCGCAAACAATTTGCGCAGGCGGGTTTTGGTTGAGAGACCAGAGCGGAGTTTGAAGATAGAAATAAAAAACCTTCAAGCCCCGCAAAACGGAGAATGAAGGCATTCACGAATCCAATCGAAAACAGTTCGGTTGGCTGGCCTCATCCTTCTCTTTGCGGAGAAGCGCCCCGAACTTCGGGGCCGACGAGCGCAATCAAACCGGTATCCTGACTTGGGCTTCAAACCTCATTCCGTCTTCCCGCATGTAAAACATGCAGTGACACTGGAATTTGTAGCCGTCACAGTGGCGCAACCGTCCCGGATTCACACCGGGTTCCCTGACATTTAATTGCAACATGGGCGGAAAACCTTTCCGCCTCTTTCAAAGAGCAATTCCGTTTTACACCCGAATTTTTTTATTTCAAGAAAAATTTGTTCACAACTAAAATTGGTGGGGCGAGACTCGGAACCTCCTCACCGGATAGGTGACACTTTATCCTCACCGGATGGGTGACATTCCGCTTTGCGGCGGAGCGCAGGTGAGCGTAGCGAACCGTAGCGCAGCCGCAAAGCGG
>DATJXK010000057.1:0-14331 GCA_035500235.1 Pseudomonadales bacterium
AAAGAAGTTTACGATCATCCGGCAACGCCATTCGTTTACGATTTTTTAGGCGACGTAAATTCGTTCAAGGGCCATGTGCGCGATGGCAGCCTGCACATCGGCGAAGGCAAGTTTGCCGCGCCCGACCACCTGGGTGAAAGCGATTCATCGGCCCGGATGATGGTGCGGTCGCACGACATTCGCGTGACGAGCGAAGCCGGCAGTTCGGCCGCTTTTGCGGCAAACGTCGTGCGCTTCAACGTCGTCGGTGCCATCGTGCGGCTCGAACTGCAGCGGGAAAGCGGTGAGAGCTTTACGGCGCATTTAAGCAAGGAACAATTTCAGGATTTAAATCCGCAACCAGGCAAGCGGGTCTTTGTAGAATTGCAGAACGTGAAGATCTTTCCGGAAGATTTTTCCATCTGAACAATTTCAGCTCCGCGATTGGAGCCCCTGCACGGAGCCGGGCAATTCGATAATATTACGCTCCAGCATTTTCATTTCTGAATCCTCGACTTTCTCTGATCCCGCGGCAACGGGCAGCCGCAGGGCAAAGGTCGAGCCTGAACCCAGGGTGCTAAGGCACTGAATGGAGCCGGACATGGCTTCAGCGAGTTTTTTGACAATGGCCAAACCAAGGCCGGTGGAGGATTCGCCGCCGGTCGGGCGGGCGGTGAGCCGGGTGAATTTCTGGAAAAGCTTTTTCTGGTCGGCTTCACTGATACCGGGGCCTTCGTCACGGACGTTAATGATCACACTCTCTTTTTCCGGCAGCGCGTGAATATGCACGGTGGTATTGGGTGGAGAATATTTGAGCGCGTTGGAGACAAGGTTATCGAGAACCTGCAGCGCCGCCGCATTGTCGGCCGTCGCCCACAAGCCTTCGGAAATCCCCACGCGAAACGCGATTTGCTTCCGGGTGGCCGCCGATTGATTTTGTTCCAAACATTGTTCAATCAGTGCTTTGACATCGCAGCGCTCTTTCCGAACCTTGAATTTGCCCTGCTCAATAGCATTGACGTCGAGCAGGTCCGCGATCAAGTTCCGCATCCGGATGGCGACGGCCCGGGTGTTCTGCGAGAGCCGGGTAAGCGTATTGGGATCCTTGGTTGTACCCATTAATTCGGAGTTTCCCAGAATAACGGCCAGAGGATTCCTCAAATCATGCGCGGCAATACCCATCAGTTCGTTTTTTTCATTGTTTAAATTGACCAGATGTTCATTGGAAGCAGCCAGCTCGGAGAGAGCGTCCTGCATTTTGGCAAAAGACGTCCGCCGGCCCCGCTCAAAAATCAGGCCCAGGATAAACATAAATGATACCAGGCCCAAATAACCGGCCGCGGAAACAATCCCCTGCCATTTGGGTGCGTAGGTAGGCTGCAATTTGATTCCTTCCAGGTCGAGGCAAACCACGATACCGGCCGCCATGAATGAGATAATGACCCATCCGATTGCCTGCCTCTCGCCGAGCAGAATAAAGCAGCACAATGGTATGCTCACCAGCCAGGCAATCGCGTGGCCGTTCTCGCCCCCTTCGCAAAAACACAAGGCCAGGAAACCCAGGGTCAGAGTCAGCGCAAAAAAATTACCGGCTATTTCCACGGATTTCTTACGTCGCATCAATAGGGGCGTTACCGCGACATTGGCACTGCAAAATAAAACAATGCACGCGCCCCATTTGTGGCCAATGAGAATGTATATGAGTGTATAAATTAAACCGAAAGCCGAGCCAAGAACGCCGAAGCTGGTAATGAGCCTCGCCCGGCGGGTAGTTTCAGGGTCAGAGAAAAATTCCGACGGAATCTGCCTGTCCGTTAGAGAGGTAAATCGTTGAAGAAGGCCTGACCGCGATGGCGGAAGCGGCGCCTTTGAAGCTGGATTTAACAAGGGGGGAGCCTTTGGCGACATGCTCTCTGATGATGAACCTCTGTTCATCCTCCGAAACCAGCTTAATCTGTGCCATTTCGGCAGCTTCAGTTTAGACTATTTGCCCCAAACGCCAAAAAATCCGCCTTGGAAAACTACTTCTGTAGCAACGACTAAAAAGAAAACGGCACCTACCAGGGCGTTCAACCGGAAGAACGCGAGATTAATCCAATTCAAACTTCGACGGCGTGCAATCCAATGTTCCAAAAAAAGACAACCAACAATGATAAACCAGCCAATGATGTACGCTATTCGGAACCCGCAAAGCAATCCAAACGCGAATAAGAGGCCGCACATGATCATATGGGCCAGGAACGCCGCTGCCAGCGCGTTCTTTTGACCCCAGGCTACCACGAGTGAGTGCAGGCCATACGACTTGTCAAATTCGTAGTCCTGCAATGCATAAATGATATCGAAGCCAATGAGCCACAGTACTACCGACAACGCCAGGATCGTCATCTGGGCAATTTCCAGCGACGAGATGTTCCCTCCCTTAACGGCCAGCCATGCGCCAATGGGCGCCAGCGCGAGGGCGATTCCCAAAAAAACATGTGTATAATCCGTGAACCGTTTCGTCAGCGAATAAAAACAAATCACCACGAGCGCAACCGGCGAAAGATAAAAACAAAGCGGGTTCAGAAAATAGCTCGCTGCAATCAGTCCCGTGCCGGAAAGGGCGCAAAGTAATGTGGCGCTCACCAGCGAAATCTGGCCTGACGGCAAATGGCGATTCTTTGTCCGCGGGTTCAGCGCATCAAATTTGCGGTCTGCGATGCGGTTGAACGCCATTGCGCATGTCCGCGCGCAAACCATCGCCACCAAAATCAGCAGGAACGTCCGCCAGCCCGGCCAGCCGCGGTTATCGCGCGCAGCCACCATCATCGCCGCCAGCGCAAATGGCAGCGCAAAAACCGTGTGGGAGAAACGGACAAAGCTTCCCCACTTTGCAATCGTCGAAATCATTTTCTATCCTGCCTCAAAGCAAGGAATAAAATATACAAAGCGGAATCCGTTGATTGCGATAACTTTTTGAACCATTGCGCATTTCCAAACAGCCGAAAAAATGCCCCCGCCTTTGTTCTTCTCTTTTTTTTGTGAATATGCCACAAATCGGCCCCGGCATCATGAACCTAAGCGACAGGAAATCTGAAACACAATGGCGGCTTCTATTATTTGAATTGTTCGTGGCATTTTCTCTCTTCGTCGCCTATTTCTTCCTTGTCAGAAATTTTTTTGCCTATGGCAATCCCATGAGCGCCAATGTGTTCATGGCCGGCTCGGAAAAACTCTATCGCCTGGACCAACCGATCATGGGTGAACATTGGAATGGCCGGCTCTCCGGACTGTTGATGTCGGGCGCATTGATGGATTATTCACTCAATGAACCCGGCGCGGCCCAGGCCCAAATCGAGCGGCTGGCCAATGTCTTTGGATTATACCACGCGTTGTGGCTCCTGATGTTGATGGTCGTCATCATTTTTGCGCTGCGTTATTCGTTATTTATTAATCTCGGAATATTTGCCGGCTTGATGTACGACTTTTCGCCCACATCAGGCCCTTATTTTTTCCCATGGGACCTTCCTGCCATGTTTTTTTTCACACTCGCTGCCCTGCTTTTTGAGCGCCGCCAAATGTGGCTGATGGCTGCAGTGATCTGCACGGGCGCTTTTTTTAAAGAAACCGTTATGGCGTGCGCCCTTTTGGTCTTTTTCACCAGTGATTGGAAATGGTCCAAACGGATTTTGGCTTTTGTCGGCATGCTGATGGTCTATGTGCTGGGGAAAAAGATTTTACTGAAAGGCCTACAATTGGATGTGCCGGCGCTGGCCATGGGCGATGCGTCAAGTTTGTTCCAGGTCATCAACCCCGTCTCACTCCTGGGCAACTTTTTTGAAAATCTCAAAGTGCTTTTCGCGCCCACTTTCAACAGTGTCATTTTCGCGAATGCGGGAACTGTCGTTGCTATATTGGTCCTGGGTTGGCGAAAGCGTTTCCTGCCCTACATGGTCGTGATTCTCGCCTACCTGGCCGGGCTGGTTTTTCTTCCCCTGAAACCTGCCGGCATCACCGAGGTGCGGGTTTTTATGCAGATTCTTCCACTCAGTTTTATCCTGTTGGTTGAGCTATGGATGAGATATGTGAAGCCGGACGACGCCGTTTCAGCGCCCGCAAAAGATAAATCAGCCTGGGCTGTGCGCGAAACGTTTCCGCTTTTGCTGCCGCTGACGATAGCGATCGTTGCTATTTCAACATGTGTCGCTGCGTTGCAATATTATGTCCTTTTCGAAGATCTCCAGCCGGCCAACCAGGCGCAATCCCCGCTCGGCAAATACAGCTACAACGGCGGCCCATCCACCAGCCTGGATGCGATCTGCCAGTGGTTCCAAACCGGGTACATGGATGCCGAGCTAAAACTGGCCATCGCTTCCCAGCGCGATCATGAAGACGCCAGCGCTATTGCCGCGTACCAACGCGTGCTGAACGT
This sequence comes from Pseudomonadales bacterium, assembly GCA_035500235.1. Lineage (GTDB taxonomy): Bacteria > Verrucomicrobiota > Verrucomicrobiia > Limisphaerales > UBA11358 > UBA11358. Next base: position 4,391 of record DATJXK010000057.1, read on the forward strand.
GGATCCGGATTCTATTTACGCGCTGAACAATTTAGCCACGCTGCTGGCCACGGATTCAGACGCGCGGTTGCGCGAAGGCAATCGCGCGGTGACCGCGGCTGAACGGACGTGCCAATTGACTGATTATAAACAGGCCATACCGATATACACGCTGGCAGCGGCATATGCCGAGGCGGGCCGCTATAGCGATGCTGTTGCGGCGGCGGATAAGGCCAGGGCGATTGCGTTGGCGCAGGGACAAAGTGATATAGTCAAAGAAAATGAGCCGCTGGTTGAATTGTACAAGTCCGGCCACCCGTTCCATCAGCAAGCCGAACCTGCTCCGTGACCGTGCGCAGGTGCACCGTTTATTCTTTTTCCTCCGACCAACGGGGAGCGAGATCGTTTTTAACTCCCAAATGGTCCAGCACACGCGCAACTACGGTATCGGCAAGATCAACAATCGTTTTTGCACCAGAATAAAAGCTTGGGTTAGCCGGCAGGATGGTCGCGCCGGCCAGCAACAGCAATTCCATGTTTTTAATATGCACCAGGCTTAATGGCGTTTCGCGCGGGACCAGGATCAATTTCCTTTTTTCCTTGAGCGCCACATCCGCCGCGCGCAGCAAAACATCTTCGCTGTAACCATGCGCGATGCGTCCCATCGTGCCCATGGTGCAGGGAATGACCACCATCGCGTCCGGCGGGTTTGAGCCACTCGCAAATGGCGCATTCATGCTTTTCAAATTATGCAGTTTCGCGCCGTCAGGCAGCTTCAAGCCGCCTGCGAGCTCTTCGGCGATGACCTGTTGCGCGTAATTGCTTTGCACAACGTGGATTTCATGCTCGCGAGGATTCAAATTATCCAATAGCCGCTGCGCATACAGCGCGCCGCTGGCCCCAGTCATGGCGACAAGAATTTTCAAATTGGCGGGCAGTATAATCGGCCAAATAACTGAACAAAAGCAGGAAGCAGCGCTAAAATTCCGCATTCTGCTTGAGTCCGCCTTCATGTTCAGCAAAATTGCCGCGTGTTCAAATTTGTCTGCTTTAGTATTGCCGTCATTTTCTTGGCCGGGTGCGCAGGAAACTCAGTCCGGCAATTACCGTCATCGGAAGTTGCCGGGACAAACGTCGTACACCTGGTTCCTTCACCGCAACCAGCCCAGCCTCCCACGCCGATTCGTCCTGCCGTTGTTCATCCCCCCGCCGCCCCTTCCGCTCCCCTGGATACCTGGACTTCGCTTCGCAGTTGGGCGTCAGAGCAAAACCTCGATGCTCCCCGTCGTATGCCGGATTTGCCTTACGCCGCCTATACAGTCAGTTCAAAGAATGGAACGATGGAGCTGGAAATTGGCAGCCGTGAAGCGATTTGGAATGGCGTCGTGATCAACCTCGGTTTCGCTCCCCAGTTGATTGATGGCGAAGTTTCCCTGCATTCATTGGACCTGGAAAAAAACCTCGAACCGCTTTTATGCGAGGCCCCATTGGTGTTCCCAACGAACCAGGTCATTATCATTGATCCCGGCCACGGCGGCCATAATGTCGGAACTCAGAGTGTTTTGGATGGACGGTTTGAGAAGGAATTTACGCTCGACCTGGCGTTGCGTCTCAAACCTCTGCTCGAGAATGAAGGGTGGAAAGTTTTTCTCACCCGTGAAAGCGACGTTTTTGTTACCAACTCTGATCGCGTTGTTTTTGCCAACGAACACCAGGGCGCGCTGTTCATCAGCCTGCATTTTAATTCCAGTGCGCCGGACAGAACCCAAGCCGGCCTGGAAACATATTGCCTGACTCCCACGGGCGAACCCTCAACCGTGACGCGCACTTACGCGGATCCCTGGAGCGAGAATTTGCCGAACAATGCCTTTGACCCCGAGAATCTGGAACTGGCCATACGCATCCATACTGCACTGCTCCATGGCACCAACATGGAGGATCGGGGAGTGCGTCGTGCCCGGTTCATCGAAGTTTTGCGCGGACAAAATCGCCCGGCTATTTTGATCGAAGAAGGTTATTTATCCAATCCGGCAGAAGCGAAGAGGATTGAAAACCCGGAGTTTCGCCAAAAACTTGCCGAGACACTCGCAGCGGGGCTCAAGCCCAGCGTAGAAGCAAAATAGACTATGCCATCCCCTGCCCTTCATTCTTCATCAGCGCCTATCCTGGTCACTGGCGGCGCCGGTTTCATTGGCTCGCATTTAGCGGAACGTTTACTAAACGATGGCAAGAGCGTGATCGTCATTGATGATTTCTCAACCGGCAGCATGGATAACCTGCGGCACCTCAAAAAAAATCCGCGGCTGAAAATTATCCAATCAAAAATTTCTGAGTGCAAAAACCTCGCCGGGCTCGCAGCAAAATCCGAATTCATTTTTCATTTGGCGGCGACGGTGGGCGTTGAGCTGGTCGTCAAATCCGCCCTGAATGTGTTGGAATCGAATTTTGGCGAAACACAAATTCTTTTTCATGCGGCGGCTAAGAATTCCACGCCAATTTTGCTGGCCTCCACTTCGGAGGTTTACGGCAAGAGCGCGAAAGAGGAATTTGGCGAGGACGATGACCTGCTCATCGGGCCGCCAAACCAGGCGCGCTGGAGCTATGCCTGCTCCAAGCTCACGGACGAATTTTTTGCGCTGGCTTGCGCGCGCGAAAAAAACCTGCCAGTCATCATCTGCCGCCTGTTCAACACGGTAGGACCGCGCCAGACGGGCCGCTATGGAATGGTGCTGCCACGGTTCATCGCCGCCGCGAAGCAGAACAAGCCGTTACGCGTCTTTGGCGATGGCAAACAATCGCGCTGTTTCTGTCTGGTCAGCGATGTGGTGGAAGCGCTAATTCGCCTGAAGGATTCCCCAAAAGCGCGGGGCGAGATTTTTAACATCGGCGGCACGGAAGAAATCTCCATCCACGAACTCGCCAAACTGGTAGTAAAAACGCTGGGATCGAAATCGAAAATCGAGTTTATCCCCTATGAGAAGGCGTATGCGCCAGGCTTTGACGACATGCGACGGCGCAAACCGCGCGTGGAGAAGCTGGAACGTTTCCTCTGTTTCAAACCGCAAACGTCGTTGCAGGAAATCATCCGGCGGACAGCAGCCTAATAACCGCTTTCGGTTTTTCCTGCAGCGCCCTGGTATTGTTCATCGCTGACCTTCTCCAGCCATTCGACCACTTTCCCGTCCAGGCTTTCTTGAACAGCGAAATGGGTCATCGCTGTGGTGGACGATGCGCCGTGCCAATGCTTCTCACCCGGCGGGAACCAGATAACATCGCCCGGGCGGATCTCCTCAACCGGCCCGCCCCAACGCTGCGCGCGTCCGCAGCCTGCTGTCACAACCAGCGTTTGTCCAAGCGGATGCGTATGCCAAGCCGTACGCGCACCGGGTTCGAACGTGACACTCGCGCCGGCCACGCGGGCAGGAGCGCCGGCCTGGAATAACGGGTCAATGCGCACAGTGCCAGTAAACCAATCCGCCGGGCCTTTGTTGGATGGCTGTGAGCCACATCGTTTGATTTCCATAATTTAATTCCTTTTGTTACATCGTATAACCCGGCTTCTTGTAGATTTTTTCCGGCTGTTTAATAATATCAGGTTTATAAACTTTTTCCGCCCAGTCCTGTGGGTTGATTTCTTCCATCGCCACCGAAACGGCGCCTTCTTCATAATCAAAAATATCCATGACGTCCCGGGTAATGGCTTCGGCAAGCCGGGCTTTTTGCTGCTCAGATTTTCCGGGCCAAAGTTTGACAATGACGTGAGGCATAATTTTCTCCTTCTACTAAAATTCCTGGCGGGTGGGCCGGAACAGGATTTCATTCACATCCATATCGTTCGGCTGACTAATAGCAAAAGCCACCGTCCGCGCGAATGAATCGGCAGAAATAGCTGTTTCTTTATAGAACTGGTTCAGGCGCGCTGCCGTGTCCGGGTCGGTGATTGTGTTCGGCAGTTCCGTATCCACTGCGCCCGGTGAAATAATCGTTGTGCGGATGTTGTAGGGCTTCACTTCCATGCGCAGGCCTTCGGACAGCGCCCGCACGGCAAATTTGGTGGCGGCATAAACCGTCGCTCCGCCCCGAATCTTATGGCCGGCCACGGACGAGACATTAATGATATGCCCAGATTTCTGTCGCGTCATGTGCGGCAGCGCGGCCGCGATGCCATACAAGACACCCTTGATATTCACGTCAATCATTTGGTCCCACTCGTCCACCTTGAGACGTTCCAACGGCGATTGCGGCATGAGCCCCGCATTATTAATGATGACGTCAATGCGCCCGAATTTTTGCACTGCAGCATCTACCAGGTTTTTCACGTCGTCACGTTTAGTGACATCCGTGGCGATGGCCAGCGCCTTGCCGCCTTTAGCGCTCAATTCATTTTCCAGTGACTTTAATTTCTCCACTCGTCGCGCGCCCAATACCACTGTCGCACCTTCCGCTGAAAGCAGTCGTGCAGCGGCTTCGCCTAACCCGCTGCTTGCGCCGGTGATGACGATGACTTTTCCCGCGATGTTATTTGCCATAATTATTTCTCCTCTTCCCCGCCGCCGGGCTCCTCTTGTTTTATCCGGTCTTTTAGCGGTTGACCAGCTTTTGCATTTGCTCCGGATAACGCTCTCCCTGCACTTCAATTTTTGAGGTCGCGCTTTCTAGCTCATGCATCTCTCCCGGCGAGAGGTGGAGGGAAGCCGCCGCATTATTTTCTTTCAATCGATGCAGTTTCGTCGTGCCGGGAATGGGCGCAATCCACGGTTTACGTGTGAGCAACCAGGCCAGGGCAATTTGTGCGGGAGTGGCGTTTTTCTGCGACGCAAATTTGGCGATGACATCCACCAGTGATTGATTGGCCTCGCAATTCTCTTTACTGAAACGGGGAATACGGCCGCGAAAATCAGCGCTGTCGAATTTAGTTCCGGCATTGATGGTCCCGGTAAGGAAGCCTTTGCCCAAGGGACTGAAAGGAACAAGGCCGATGCCCAACTCTTCCAGCACCGGCAAAATTTCTTCTTCCGGTTCGCGCCACCACAGCGAATATTCGCTTTGAAGCGCGGCGACGGGTTGAACGGCATGCGCGCGGCGGATGGCTTGCACGCCGGCTTCGGAGAGACCGAAATGCTTCACTTTGCCTTGCCGTATCAATTCTTTGACCGTCCCGGCCACGTCTTCCATGGGAACGTTTGGATCCACGCGATGCTGGTAGAGCAGGTCAATGACATCAGTCCGGAGCCGTTTGAGTGAGGCTTCGACGACCTGTTTGATTTGTTCCGGCCGGCTGTCCAAGCCATTTTGCGGGCCGGGCTTGCCGTCCTGATGTTTGAACCCGAATTTGGTCGCGATGACGACTTGCTTGCGAAATGGTGCCAGCGCTTCGCCCACGAGTTCTTCATTGATGAATGGTCCATAGACTTCAGCGGTGTCGAAGAAAGTCACGCCCTGCTCCACCGCCGACCGGATCACAGAGATCATTTCCTGTTTATCGCCCGCCGGGCCGTAGCCGAAGCTCATGCTCATGCAGCCCAGGCCCAGCGCCGAGACTTCCAGATTACTTTTTCCCAACTTACGCTTTTGCATACCTAACTCCTTTTGTTTTGTATTTAAAATTATGCCGCAACCGCTGTCGCACCGTGCCGCATGCGCCAATCTCCCGGCGTCGTGCCTTCCCATCCGTGAAAAGCCCGAAAGAACGAGTTGGCGTCCTCATAGCCCAGCAGGTAGGCGGTTTCGTTCAATTCCACCGTGCTTTGTTTCAGATAATGGCGTGCCAGTTCGCGACGCGTGTCCTCGACCAGTTGCTGAAACGTGATGCCCGCTTCGGTCAACCGGCGCTGCAACGTGCGCGCACTGGTGCCTAATTCCCGCGCCACGTGCGGCAAGGTAGGCCGTTTGCCTGCGAGGGAACGCCTGAGCGCCTGCTTCACCTGTTCGCCAACTTCCCTGTCCGCGTTGTGCGCCTGCAGCTCGCTTTCCAACTGGCTTCCGGTCACCGCCAGCAGTTCCGCATTGTGCGTGATAAACGGGTGATCCAGGTCGCTGCTTTGGAAAACGATTGCGTTGCGGCTGGCTTTAAATCGCACCTTGCAGCCGTAATGGTTTTCCAGCAACTCGCGATGCTGGGACGCACGGGTCAGCTCCAGCCGCAGCGGATTGATGTGTCCATCCGAGCCCTTGCGCGCGATGGATAAAACCCACGCCAGGCAATGATCCACCAGGATGTCCGGTTCTTCTTCTTCAGCCCGAAGATAAAGGAACTCTACAAATGCTTCGTCCCGGATGACGCGCGTGCGGATTTCTTCCGGGCAGGTCAACTGCTTGTAGCGGGCCATGCGCTGCAGCGAATCGCGGAAAGAACGGCTGCAAACCGCAGTAATCGCCGCCGGATGATAACGCTCCAGGCGCGGTTCGGCACCGTACTTCAATCCAATTCCCGGGTCCCCGCTCACCTCCCCAATCGCCCGCCACAACGCAAAAAGTTCAGCCGTGGTCGCATAGATTTTTTCCTGCTGGAAAAATCCCGCCGGCAATCCCGCCCGTTGCAACAGGACCGGCAGCGAAATCTTATGCTCCGCCAGCCGCGGCGCCAGCAAGCTCGATATGCGAAAGCGATCGCTCATGATTTGAGGGAGGCCATGTCGATGACGAACCGGTAGCGCACGTCCTGCTTAAGCAGCCGCTCGTAGGCCTCGTTGATTTTTTGAATCGGAATAATCTCGATATCCGAAACAATCTTATGTTTGCCGCAGAAATCGAGCATCTCCTGTGTTTCGGCAATCCCGCCAATCGCCGACCCGGCGAAATTGCGGCGCGGCATGAGCAGGTTAAAGGCAGCTACGGGCAAGGGCTGTTCGGGTGCGCCCACGAGCGTGAGCGTCCCGTCCAATTTCAACAGGCTCAGGTAAGCATTGATATCGTGCTGCGCCGAAACCGCATCGAGGATGAAATTAAAACTTCCCAGGTGTTTCTTCATCGCATCAGCATCCTTGCTCACCACCACTTCATGCGCGCCCAGGCGCAGGCCGTCGTCGATTTTGCTGGGCGAAGTCGTGAACAGGACCACGTGGGCACCGAGGGCACGGGCGAATTTCACGCCCATGTGCCCCAGGCCGCCCAACCCCACAATGCCGACCTTTTGGCCGGGCCCCACCTCCCAGTGGTGCAATGGCGAATACGTCGTAATGCCCGCGCACAGGAGCGGCGCCGTGGCCGCCAAATCCAATCCCGCCGGCACGCGCAACACAAAAGCTTCGTCCACGACAATGCCCGTGGAATATCCGCCGAACGTCTGCCCGCCCAAATGCTTGTCCGGGCCGTTGTAGGTCAAAACCGGAAATGCTGTGCAATACTGCTCCATGCCAGCCTGGCAATTAGCGCAAGTACGGCACGAGTCCACCATGCATCCCACCGCGGCGAGGTCGTTGACCTTGAATTTGGTCACGCCGTTGCCCACGCGCTTGACGCGGCCGACGATTTCATGGCCCGGCACGCAAGGATAAATCGTGTTGTGCCATTCATTCCGGACAGTGTGCAGGTCCGAATGACAGACCCCGCAGAAAAGAATTTCGATTTCAACGTCTTTGGCGCCGGGCTCGCGGCGGGCAATGCCGGAGGGGGCCATGGCTGAGGTTGCGCTTTGGGCGGCATAGGCTTGAACTTTGGTCGTATTCATGAGGCCAACATAGCCGGAATCAAAAAACTGTCACTAGCAGAACGCGCCAATCTACTCGCCAAATGCGCCAACACAACCCGCATCCCTTCAAACATTTACGATCACCACTGCTTGGGTGTATGATTTGGCCATGCAAAAGGATATGCCAAAAGCCAAAATAAACGCGGGCGGGAAAGCGTTTCGCACTTTCCTCATTATGGCCATAGCTGTGATTTTAGGCGCCTGCGCGAAGGCGGCCACCTTTGCTGATCAGAATTTCAACATTGAATTTCCGCCGGGCTGGCAAACCGTGACTCCGACACCTGCCGGAGTACTTATGGTTTTGCGGAGCCCGGACGCATCAAAGTTTATTATATTGAATGCAAAGGAACTTCCTCAATGGGATCGTGCTTCTGGAATTGCCGAAGCTCTTGCCGGGGCAAAAGAAACCTCCGTTAAGGATGGTTTCCCTCTGGAACCACAACAGTCGTTAACAATTAATGGCGTTCCTTTTCGTTATTTCGTTGCTCATCAAACAGCGACCGGTTCCATGGCGACCTATGCGGCAGTAGCCGGCAGCGAACTTTATGTGTTTGCACTCGTAAGCAAAAACGGGGATACGTCCACAGATTCAGAACTCCAAACTTTCCTGCAAAGTTTTCATCTGATTACTGCTGTTGAGATTCCACACAGCACCGATGTTCCAAGGTCGGCAGCTTATTTTGCAGGTCGTCAATCGGCCCGGATATTTATAATTTTGTTAGTGGTCGCAGCGTTTGTTGCAATTCCGATTATTGGTATCCTATTGTTTATTCGTTTCGTTTTCTTTAAATCGAAAGCCACGGCAACGGGCCCGACACCGCCTCCGCTTCCTCCCCAAATAAACCGAAAGAACGACGAGGAAAGCCATCAATAAGAATCGCGCGATTTGGAAATCAAACAGGTTTCAAAACAATTTTCCCAGCAAGGGCGCCGGATTTGTTAACCGTGCTTTCCTCCTGCAATTGATGCGCTTCGGCAGCGGCGGACAGCGGCATGACGCGCGCGATTTGAGCTTTCAATTTTCCGGCGGCCATCCATTCGTTGATGGCTTCGCCGGCGGCACGTAAATCTTCCGCGGGACAGCTCAAAATAATAAAACCATAGAGCGTGCAGTTCTTGCCGTAAAACGGTCCCACGGGAAATTCCGGGCGCGCATCGCGTCCAGCCATGACAATCATTCGGCCCTGCGGCGTAAGATTTGAAATAGCGAGGTCAAAATCCACCTGCCGGGTGGTTTCCCACCAGACGTTCACCCCATTGGGGGCGAATTTTTTAATGGCGGCGCCCACATCTTCGCTTTTGTAATTGATGACCAGGTCGGTACCGAGGGCTTTGGCGCGGGCCATTTTTTCATCGCTGCCCGCAGTGGTAATAACACGTGCGCCAAGGATTTTGGCCATCTGGACGACGCTGGAGCCGACGCCGCCGGTGCCGCCATTCACGAAGAGAGTCTCGCCCGCTTGAATCCGCGCCTTGGTGACAAGACCCACATGCGCGGTAACACCCACGAGGGAGATGGCGGCGATGTCCTCATCCCGGACATTATCGGGAATACGATGAAGCCAGGGTTCATCCACGGCGACCCATTCGGAAAAGGTTCCCTGGCGGCCATCCCAGCCCTGGCCAGTGCACCAAACACGGTCGCCTTTTTTAAAATGTTTCACATCCGGGCTGGTATCGTGGACGACGCCTGCAAGGTCGCGGCCGAGGACATAGGGAAAAGTAATTTTTGCAGGCACGGCCCCACTGCGGACATAGAGGTCAACGGGATTGACGTCCACGGCGGCAACTTTAATGAGACACTGGCCGGGACGAAGTATCGGATCCGGAAAATCGTCGTATTTGATTTTGTCGATCCCGCCCAATTCCTTGATGTATGCCGCTTTCATGGAGGGAAAATCGAACGGGCAAAAAGAAATGTCAAAGCGGAATAGTCTTTCCCAGTTTTAGGCGCGCTCGCTTTTGCAGCACTCGCGTGTCCCGCTGCAGCGGGATATGGGGGTGGGGAGTTTTGAGGACTTTTACCCGGGGTGGCGCTCTCTACGTTCGCTTACCCTGGGCTAATCTCCTGAACCCTTCCAGGGTTCTCAGTTAGGCCCGCATTCGCGGGCATAGCTTCAGCTTTTTTTAGCGGCGCGCTCGGAGAGGGCATGTGGTCAGCGGATGGGTGACAGTTTTTGGTCAGCGGATGGGTAACACTTTCCCGGCAATATGCCTTGGAAAACGACGTGTCCGAAGGAACAGCGATGGAGATTTATCCAGGAGTATCTCC
>DATJXK010000058.1:0-19444 GCA_035500235.1 Pseudomonadales bacterium
TGCAAGGAACGTTCATTCGCAGGAAGACGCTTCATTTTCATGACCGCGCGAGAATAAAAGAAATCAAAAATTTTGGGAAATGAATTGCGGAGCGATGGCCTGTTGCCATACTGGCAACGCAGGACATGCAACTCGGGCGCATCTTTATATTTCCAATCAAATCTCTCGACGGTGTTTCCGTGGATTCGGCGAAATTCACCGCCGGCGGCATTTTAGAAAATGACCGTGTTTTCGCTATTTACGACGCCGAAGGCAAAGTAGTAAATGGAAAACGCACCGCGCGCGTGCATGATTTGCGTTCGCAATTCGACCCGCAGATCCGCGAAGTCCGGTTATGGCAAAAGGATGAATCGCCCGCGCAATTTCAATTGGACAATCCCGCCCCCATGGAGAAATGGCTGGGCAATTTCTTCGGATTTCCCGTGGTGATGCGCCGCGAAACTGAAAAAGGATTCCCCGATGACCGTGAAGCCTTTGGCCCCACGATTGTCAGTGAAGCCAGCCTGCGAGCGGTGCAGGATTGGTATCCAGGATTGGCGCTGGAAAGTGTGCGGCGCCGGTTCCGCACCAACCTGGAACTAATTGGGACTGAGGCATTTGGTGAGGACCGATTGTTTGGGGCAGCCGGGGAACTCAAGCCGTTCCATATTGGCGAAGTCAAATTTTTAGGCCATAATCCCTGCCAGCGTTGTGTAGTGCCCACACGCGACCCGGATAGTGGCCAGGGCGTGGCTAATTTTCAAAAAACCTTCATGGAACAGCGTAAAAATTTGCTGCCCGAATGGTCGAACGCCACGCGCTTCAACCACTTTTATCGGTTCGCCATCAATACGTCGGTGCCGCCATCCGAAGCGGGGAAAAAAATAAGTGTCGGTGACGGGATAACAGGTATTTGACGATTTAAAATCACTTTTTCTTTTTTTTGCGGTCGATAGTTATCGGCTTCTAATTCCTGAATTGGTTTTAATTTGTCCGCGCTGGGCAAAATGCGACAGCGGAAATTTTCACCAAAAAATTTCTCGCGCGGTTTTTCAGGGGTTTTTCAAAAATAATTTCTGGCATTGGCGATGCTTTGGCTGAGTTGCCTTTATGACAACAAAGTTACCTGTAAGGCATCAGGAGTCGGATGAGATCCAGAGGCAGTTGGCTTCCTTCGGAGCGCGATTGCGTGAACTGAGGTTAAAGCGCGGATGGACGCTCCAGGAACTGGCGGCGCGCAGTTCTCTCTCCAAACCTTTTTTGTCTCGCCTCGAATCAGGCGGCCGCCAGGCATCGATCGCCGCGGCGCTGACCCTCTCAAGGATTTTTGATGTCTCGCTCGCTTCACTTTTTGAACCTTCTGTGATGGAGGCCCCGTGCGTGATTGTTCGCGCCGGGGATGCGGTCGAGCAAAGTGTTCACGGACTGAAATACACTCCGTTGTCTGCGGCGGGGCGTTTTTTTAATGTCCAGCCATTGCGCGTGAAAGTATCTCCCTCACGCCGCGGTAATGAGCATTATCATCACGACGGGGAGGAATGGATTTACGTTTTGTCCGGCAAGTTAACGCTGTCGCTGGCGGGCAAAACTTACGATTTGGGACCGGGCGACGCGGCGCATTTTGAATCGCGCCTGCCGCACCGGTTAATTGCGCGAGGAGATCGTGACGCGGAAATACTGGTGGTGGCTGCTCCTGTCTGGAGTCCGCCGCCTAATCCTAGCCTGGCCCAACACCATGCCATTCCAACAATTGCCCTGTTACCCTTTGGACAAGCAAGTGCAAACACACTGGCATCACCGCAACCGCGGCCGGCGCGTTTTGGGGCGCACCGCCGCCGGGGTGATGCCAAAACAAATAAATTTCTTGAATAAAAAATAACCAACTACACCTATGAACAAACTCCGCTCCAATTGCCTTAACTTCACCGAATTGCTCGCGCAAAACATCGCGTTGATTTCGCCGACCATGACGGCGGCGCTTATCGTGCCGCTGATGTTTGGCACCACCGGCGCCATTAGCTGGCTTTCCTATGCTATCGGTGCCATCATGCTTTTGTTCGTCGCCTTCAGCCTGAATATCTTTGCCCGGCGCACGACGAATTCCGGTTCCATGTACAGTTATGCGATGTCCGGCCTCGGGTTCGGCGGCGGGGCGCTTTGCGGCTGGTCACTGCTGTGGGCGTATCTATTCATCGGTCTGGCCGGCACCACCGGGTTTACTATCTTTGCTACCGATCTCCTGTCCATGTTGCATATTCATTTCCCACCGGTAGTGCTGTTCGCTTTTTGTTTGGGGTCCTGCTTTTATATTGCCTACAAGGACATCAAAATCTCCACCTTGCTGACCCTGCTCTTTGAAGTTTTTTCCTGCTCAATCATTATGATCCTTGCCTTCATCGTGCTGGGACATCATCACTTCGCTATTGATACGTCACAATTCACGCTCAAAGGTACATCGGTCCTGACCCTGGGCATGGGCGCCGTGGTGGCGATTTTCAGCTTGGTTGGTTTTGAAAGTTCCACCGCCTTCGGCGAAGAAGCAGTCAATCCGTTGAAAACCATTCCCAAATCCATTATTTGGAGCATCGTTTTAACCGGCGCATTCTTCATTTTTGTTACTTACGTTGAAATTATGGGGACAGCGGGAGCTTCCACCACCCTGGATAAAATGAGCGCGCCGCTCTCCACGCTGGCCCAAATGTATGGAGTGCCGATTCTGGGACCAATTACCTCAATAGGCGCCATGCTGAGCTTTTTTGCCCTTGCCTCCTCATGCATGAATGCCGGAGCCCGGGTGATGTACGCCATGGGGCGTCATGATTTTGTTCCCAAAAACACGAGCTATGCCCATGCCAAACATGGCACACCGCACGTTGCCCTTATGGTGATGGCTATTGTCATGTTTACGGTTGTGACCGTCTGTTACTTTATCCTGGTTCAAAATGGCATGGCGGTGCTCGATGAATTTAACGACGCCGGTACCATGGGCGCATTCGGTTTCCTCGGTGCGTACACTTTGATCGTCATTTCCGCCCCCGCCTTCCTCAAAAAGCGCGGCGAACTCAAAGCCGGCCACATCGCGCTTTGCGCATCAGCGATGCTCCTGCTCCTCATCCCGATGGCCGGCATGTTTTACCCGCTGCCCGATCCGCCGGTGCGTTACTTTCCCTATATCTATGGAGCTTACCTGTGGTTTGGAATCTTGCGCGTGATGGGGATGCAACATCAAAAGCCCGAACGCGTAGCGGAAGTGGGCGCGGAAGTGCGGGCCCTGCATACAGAACACGGCACAGCCGCTGGAGCCGCCGCATGAATAATCAAATCGGCGTCATTGCAGCCATACACCGTTACCCGGTGAAATCTATGATGGGCGAAGAATTAAATGCTACGCGTGTGGGGAGCCGGGGACTGTTGGGAGATCGCGTTTTTTCGATTGCCGACCCGGAGACAGGGAAGGTCGGCAGCGCGAAAAACCCCTCCAAATGGCCGGCTTTGTTTTCCTACCGCGCGGCATTTACCCATCCATTCGACGAACGGGGGCTGCCGCCGGCGCGCATCACGCTACCCGACGGCAGCACGGTTTTAACCGAGGACAGCCAGATTGAAAACAAACTGTCGGCCAGCCTCGGTAAACCGGTGAAGTTCCTCGCCGGCCCTCTCGCTTCAGGTACGCTGGAAGAATACTGGCCGGACATTGACGGCCTGGCGCGCCGCGACGTGGTTACGGACGAAGCCATGCCACCAGGCACTTTTTTCGATTGCGCAACGGTGCATTTTCTCACGACAACTACGCTGGACAGCCTGCGCGGTTCTTATCCGGAAGGCCGGTTTGAGTCGCGGAGGTTCCGGCCAAATTTCGTGATAGAAACGCCGCCCGAAATGAAGGGCTATCCGGAAAACGATTGGGATGAAAAAATCCTCGCCATCGGCGAGGAGGTAAAAATTAAAATCACCGGTCCGTGCGGACGTTGCGTCATGACCACGCTTTCCCAGGGCGATTTGCCTAAAGACACCGGTATATTGAAAGCCGCCGCCAAACATAATAAGGCGCGGGTGGGTGCCTATGCGTCCGTATTGCAAAGTGGCAGCGTCAAATGCGGTGATGTCGTCAGAATCGAACCTGCTTAAAATCTTCAGCCGGGCAACTTCACCTTGTATTATCATCCAAAAGTTGCCAGCCTTTTAAGCGTCGTTATATTTGACAGAATATAACGCATTTGTTTTATTCGAAATGGCATGAAGCAAAAGGGGTTCACTTTAGTTGAGCTGCTGGTGGTCATGGCGGTGATCGCCATTCTCGCCGCGACTTTGCTGTCTGTCCTGGCTACGGCCACAGAAAAAGGGCGTTCCACCCAGTGCCTCTCAAATCTTTGCGAATGGGGAGCGGCTTTTCGCATGTATGCGGACGATAATGACGATTTTCTGCCCCGTCGCGGGCAGGGTGTCCAGACCCTCGCCCAAATTGACCGGCCCACGGACTGGTTTAATGCGCTGCCGGTTTATTTTGGCCTAAATTCTTTCCAATGGATGGTGACCAACAAGATGACGCCGCCTGCGCGTGCTAAGTCAATTTTCATTTGCCCTACGGCGCAAAATCCCGGCGGCACCTATTTTCTGCCTTATGGAATGAACATGAATCTCTGCCCCTGGAACCTGGTATTGCCAACCCAATATTCCCAGGTAAAGCAGCCGGTCTATGTTGTTGCCATGGCAGACGCGCCCGGTCCGTACGCCTCCACGTATCCTTCAAAGCAGGCCTATGGCGTTGTCGCGCGTCACCGCGGTCAAATTAATTTGCTGTTTCTCGGCGGCCAGGCCCAATCCTTTGCCGGGCCCTATGTTGGTTGCGGTGCCGGCGATCCGGGCCTGGCGACTGTTCGTTGGCTCACCGGAACAGCCAGCGACGTTAACGCAAGCAATTACCAGTGAAGAAAAAATATAAGTCATGGCTCATCCTTGTGCTGGTTGTCTCGTTGTTGCCACTGTCCTGCAATCGCAAGAGCGACGCGCCTGCCGCGGATACGCACGTCGTGCGTTGCGCGGTCATTGGGGGGATGACGATGACCGGCTTGTGGTACCAAATAACCAAGATGTTTGAGGCCAAAACCGGCTACCGGATTGAAGTTATTGCCACCGGCCCGCGGCCCATTCTCGATGCCGCCATGCGCGCAGGCAAAGTGGATCTGCTTACGATGCATTCCGGCGATATCACCACCGACCTTGTAGCCGATGGTTATGGCATTGATATGCGCCCTTGGGCGCGGAATGAATTATGCATTGTTGGGCCACCTGATGATCCGGCTCATATCCGCGGTATGACCAACGGCGCCGCCGCGCTGCGAAAAATCGCCGCCGCCAAAGCGCATTTTGTGGACTTCGCGGACATTGGCAGCCGCGAACTCGTCCACACACTATGGCAACAATCCGGAGTCGAGCCGCGCGGCGAATGGCTTCTGCAGGACCAGACCGTCTCACGCTGGAACATTCTGCAATATGCCCGTTCCAACGATGCTTACGTCGTCGTTGGTTATATCCCGACACAAATAGGTCGTATGCCTGCCACAGGAATGGAAATCATGGTGAAGGGCGATCCCGTTATGCGCCGGCCATTCATTGTGATGGAAACCAATCCTAAAAAATTTCCGCAGGCCAATTATAATGGTGCAAAAACGCTTTCAGATTTCCTGTTATCGCCAGAAGTCCAAAACTTTCTGCTTCAATTCGGCACTCAAACCAATGGCGCCAGCCCGCTTTTCTTTCCCGTAACCCAATTCCAATAACAGCAAAAAATTATTCATTATGAAACCTAACCTGAAATTCAATCAAACGGCCCAGATTATAATCGGCTTCGCCGTATTCAGCCTGGCGGCCATGGGCCGTGCGCAATCCACTTTCGTGGTCAACAACTCGTCCTCTGCCGCATTTATGGCCAGTGGTTCGCCGGCAAATCCTGCTGGCTCGGACCTTTCCACCAACAATTATGGCAATGCCGGCACGTTGGCCATCGCCCCGGCATCTTCGACCAAAGGCGCTTTCGACAGTCTCCTCCTCTTCAATACTTCTGCGGCTGTCACCCAGTTCAACACTCTTTATGGCGCGGGTGGATGGACCATCACTGGCGCTAAACTTTCGCTGGCCAGCAATTTCGGCGTCCAGGGCGTGCAGCCTAATAACATGATGTTTAACACGATTAACGCCGGCAGCTTTGGCATTAATTTGCTTGCCGATAATAATTGGGTGGCAGGCAACGGCGGCGGTTCCGGCACGCCCGGCTATCCGGCGAACAATTATGTGGATTACGCGTATATTCCCACCTTATTGTCCTTTGGCTACGACTCCCTGGGAGATTTCACCTATACTCCGCCCGGTAATAATGTTTACCTCAACTATACGCTGCCGACGGATGCCAGCCTCGATACCGCCGCCGCAGGTGGAGCGGTCTCGCTCTTTTTCTATGCCGCCGATAACCAGGTGAGTTATTTGTTCAACTCACAAGTATTTTCATCCAACCACCCGCAACTGACGTTGACCGCGACGCCTGTTCCCGAACCGGGCACCCTGCCTTTGCTGACAGTGGCTTTTAGTGGTTTCTTGATTAAGCGCCGGAAAAAGTCATGAGCCGGGTGGCTAAATTTCTTCTGCTGATATTCTCCGGCGTCTGCTTGTCGGCGTCGGCGCAGGTAACCTATACCGGCACAACCATCGCCGATGCCTTTCTCGCCACCGGTTCGCCCGACAATCCCGTGGGCTCAGACCTTACTGGCGATAACTTCGGGGCGGCGGGCACCCTGGCCATCTCCCCGGCATCCGCAGACAAGGGAGCTTTTCAAAGCGTGATTCGGTTTAATTTTTCGGATGCTGTTACGCTTTTTAATTCCGCTTACGGCGCTAATGCCTGGAAAATCACCGCCATTTCTCTGACCCTCACCAGCAATTACGGCACGGGCGGCGTGCAGCCGAATAACAAAATTTTCAATGTCATCAACGGCGGCCAGTTCGTCATTGAATGGCTCCTGAATGACGACTGGGTGGAAGGCACGGGAACTCCCGCCTTGCCGACCAGCGATGGTGTTACCTGGAATTCGCTGCCGGATTTATTATCTGGTCCACACGAAATACTTTCTACGAACACCTACGCACCTCCGGGGAATAACGTGCCCGTGACATATCCCCTGCCTCTCGGTACCAATCTTCTCGCCAACATTGTTAGTGGTGGCGACATGTCGCTCCTTTTTTACCCAGCCGACAACCAAATTGGTTACCTTTTCAATTCGCACGAATATGGGCGTGGCAATGATCCATTAATTAATGTGACGGCCGTACCATTGCTGGAAATCATTTCTGGATATTTTACCAACGGCGTGTTTCATCTTACCGGCGTCGGCGGGCCAGGCCGGCCATACCAGGTGCAGGCCAATTCAGATCTGAACCAAACCAATTGGTTGACGCTGGGGACCGTCATGGCGGACACTAACGGCACAATTCAATTCAACGATAACTCTGCCACCAATCAGCAGCGCTTCTATCGACTTTCTGGCGGTATTGGAGAATAATCACCCTAAGGGAGCCAGGTATTGCCGTTAGAAATATAAGAAAATATTTCAAAAAATCTGTTGACACCTCAATCGACAGCATGGATAATAACGACAATATAAGTCGTATTTAATAATAATATGCAGGTAAACAATGAATTTTATTTGGTTTCAAAAGTGAAAAGCGGTGGCTTTTTATTTAATCTTAATAACGACTATTCTAATAGTTTTTAATATGAGCGATTTTTCGCAAGCGTTAAAAGGCAAAAGCAGTGACGAACTAAAATGGCTGGAACTGGTAATCCAGCACGTAGGTTCACTGCGTTACGGCGTCGTCGAGATCGTGGTGCATGACTCGCGCGTCATCCAAATTGAAAAAACCGAACGCGTGCGCCTGGAAAAATCATCCAACGACAAGCCATCGCGAGAAACCTGAACCAGCCACCATAACCATCTCTGAGGCACTGACCGGACCACTGGAAGTTCCTATGAAAATAAAAAGTAAAAACATTCATGCGGAATCCGGTCCACAAAATAACAGCGATCTTAATCGCGGTAGCATGGTTTTTGGCTGGGGGCCAAACCCTGGCCGCGAACGTGAAGATCCTGAACGTATCCTCGGACCTCACCAAAGGATTTTACCAGGATTATAATGCCGCGTTTGCAACGTACTGGAAACAGAAACAGGGCAATGCGATCTCCATCAAGCAATCCAGCGGAGATTCCACCCAGCAAGCCCAATCCATTATTGACCAGGTAGACGCGGATGTCGTGGCATTGGACCGTGCAGATGACATTGATGTCCTCTACAACAAGGGACGGTTTCTGGATGCCAATTGGGCGGCGCGGTTACCGGACCGCAGTGTGCCTTTTACTTCGACTATCGTTTTTGTCGTTCGTCAGGGAAACCCAAAGGACATTCGTAACTGGGACGACCTGGTTCGCCCTGACGTTGCCATTGTAGCGACGAGCCCGAAAACCTCTGACGAGGGTCGTTATAGTTACTTAGCAGCGTGGGGTTTTGCGCTCAAGAAATCCTCAGGGAACGAGAAACAGGCGCGCGATTTTGTGGCGAAACTTTATGCTCACACGCCTGTCGTTGACGCCGAAGAGGACGGCGCCACCAGTGCCTTCGCCGCGTACGGCATCGGGGACGTGTTGCTCATCGTTGAAAGTCAGGCCGCCCTGGTACAAAAACAATTTCCCAAAGAGAAATTCGAAGTCGTCCTCCCGCCGGTAAGCATCCGTGTCGAAAATGCCGTGGCCTGGGTGGATCACATGGTGGAACGCCATCATAATGAGGCTCTCGCCCGTGCCTATCTCGAATATCTTTACAGCGACGAGGGACAGAAACTGGCAGCGGAGCATTTTTTCCGCCCGGGAAATGAAACTATCCTTGAAAGATATTCCACCCGTTACAAGCCGCTGGAGACGTTCACCGTAGATGAGGTCGCGGGTAATTGGCAGAAAGCCCAGAAGGTCCATTTCGCCGAAGGAGGAATTTTCGACCAAATCTATCACCCGGACGATTCTCAATGATCGCTGTTTAATCTATGTCACGCATCTATAACAACATTACTGAAACCATCGGCAATACCCCGCTCGTGCGATTGAATCGCACGGCCAAAAAGCACGGCGCAGTCGCCGATGTGCTGCTCAAGCTCGAATTCTTCAATCCGCTCTCCAGCGTCAAAGACCGCATCGGAGTGGCCATGATTAATGACGCGCTGGCGAGCGGAAAAATCAGCCCGGACACTGTGCTTATCGAGCCTACCAGCGGCAACACCGGCATCGCGCTGGCCTTTGTCGCAGCCGCACGCGGGCTGACACTCATTTTGACAATGCCTGAAACCATGAGCATCGAACGGCGCAAGCTATTGAAAATTCTCGGCGCGAAACTGGTTTTAACTGAAGGGGCAAAAGGAATGAAGGGCGCGATTGCCAAAGCCGAAGAATTGCATAAGCAAATTCCGAACAGCGTCATCCTCCAGCAGTTTTCCAATCCATCAAACCCGGAGATCCATCGTAAAACGACCGCGGAGGAAATCTGGCGGGATACCGACGGCCAGGTAGACATCGTCGTGGCCGGCGTGGGCACGGGCGGAACGATTACAGGCGTCGGCGAAGCGATTAAAAAACTGAAGCCGTCGTTCAAGGCGATTGCGGTTGAGCCGGTGAAGTCTCCCGTGATTTCCGGAGGGCAGCCCGGGCCGCATAAATTGCAAGGCATCGGCGCCGGGTTTATTCCGGAAAACCTGAATATCAAAATTCTGGATGAGACCATCCAGGTGGCCGAGGAGGATTCCGGCCCGATTTCCAAAGAGGTCAATCGCCTTGACGGCATTCCCATTGGGATTTCCAGCGGGGCGATTGTCTGGGCCGGGTTACAGGTGGCGAAACGCCCCGAAAACGCCGGAAAAACCATTGTCATTATCGTGCCTTCGTCGTCAGAGCGTTATCTCTCGACGTGGCTCTTTGCTGATATCGGAGTTGAGACCGACGATCTGGGCAGCTTGTTATCAGTGGCATAAATCGTCGCCGACCCCCGACCGGGGAGGCTTATTGATTAAGAATTTAGGAGGGCTGACCGGTTCACCGGAAGTTCTTCAGTAACGAAGAAAAACCGTGTGTTTGTGAACGGGACAGCGGGCAAAACATCGCCCGATTTCGGCGGCCAATAGCCGTTCTGAAATTCGTCGTCTGCCTGGGCAGGCGGCCCTGTCTCGTGCAAGCGCGGATGTCTTCAAAGAACAACTAAAAACGTGAACCTATGAAAGCATTAAGAATTACAAAAAAGACCATTATCGCCGGACTGGCCCTTGCCGGATTGGCCACCGCACCATCAATGCGGGCAGACGTGGAAGTATATCTCGTGGGTGGCAGCGCCAGCCAGAGCGTGATTTATGATCGCGCCACGAACTTCTTTAACGGCGGCACGCTTACCGTAACCGGCGGCGGGTCTTCCGCCATCGCCCGGTTTGTCGGCACGAGCACCAATGCCTCGGTCAAAGGCTTTGGCACCATCACCCTGGACATCAACCTTAACAATGGCGCCATTGATGGCCTATCGGCCTTAATCAGCCAGGTGGCGAATTCGGACGACACTAACTTTACCACCGGCCCAACCAGCCCGCAGGTGCCGACGTTTGTGGATTCAGCCACTTCGCCGGAAGCCGTGGGCTTTTCCTCCTCCGGCCTGACGCCTCTTCCCACGTACGTCGTGCCTCTGGTCTATATCAAGAACACCAATTCCATTGACACCGCCGCCATTACCAACCTGACGCAACGGCAGGCAGTCTCGCTGGAAACCAGCACGCTGAGAACAACCTACTACGGCGGCACCAGCCCGAATTACGTTTATTTTGTCGGACGAAATAACGAGTCGGCTGTTCGCACGGAAACCGACCTGAATATTTATAGTTCTGCCCAAATCAACACGTATTTTACCAATTCCCTCGGACAACCGGTGCTGGATACCAGCGGTGATCCCGGATTGAGCTCGGCCGGTGTGCTGGCCAATACGGTCCTGGTTTTGACCAATTCCATTGGCACAGTGGCCGTCCAAAATATCAAAAAAGGCTTGGGCGCGCTCGCTTATGAAGGCGTTTCGTATTCTGCCACTAATGTTATAAACGGCAGCTATCCGCTCTGGGGTTATGAAAACTATTATTATGTTTCCAGCAGCCATACTGGAACGCCTTCCTCTCCTCAACTGGCAGTCATCAACGCCTTTTATCAGTCGGTGACCAACGCCACGTTTGAAACGACCAGCCCCGTTTTCGTGGGGCTTTTCATTCCGAATTCCGCACTGCAAGTCCAGCGGTTTTCCGACGGCGGCCCCATCTCGCCGTTGCCGGGCTTTTTCCAATAATTCGGACAGGTTTTTAAAAAAGGGAACATTAATCAAATCCTGATGTTATGAAAAAAATTATTTTGCCTGCGATTTTCCTGCTGGCCCTGCTGGCAGCGCCGCTGGCGCGAGCGTGGTCGTATAACGACGGAGACCTTCTCCTCATCTTTCGCGAAACCGGATTTAACGACATCGAATATAATCTGGGAAGCGTTAGCAACCTGCTCGGCCATGCGAATGGTTATACCACTACCATCACCGGCTGGAATCCCAGTCCCGTTACCAGTCAATTCGGCTCCGACCTGACCGGCGTGAGTGTCATCCTGGTGGCAGTTACCAGCGCCACGAACGCCACGCCCACGGCCTGGCTCAGCAGCCCGGATCCAAATACCACGGCCTATAATGTCGGCGCCTGGAGCCAGAACCTGCACAGCATTATCAGCGCGGTGGCCAACCGGCCGATCACTTCTCCCTATAGCTATACGTTGAAGCCGGTGGCGGTGACGCCAACGAACGCCTTTTCGATCAGCGTGTCCAGTGGAGCTTCCTACGATTCCATCGTTTCCGGCGGCACGTTTGCCAATATTCCCAACCTGGGCGGGCATTCGCCTTTCACGGTCGAACAAGTTATTCCCGGTTCGTTTGACTTCTGGGCGGTTCAACCGACGTCGGTATATCCGAATCCGCCACCTGACCAGTTGGTCGGCACATTTACAATTACCGCTGGCGGCGTCCTGACATTTGTGTCCGGCCCGCGGCAATCCACCATCACCGGTGTCAATCATTCCAGCAATGTCAGTTCCGTCCAATTCACCACCACGGTGGGTAATCATTATTCCGTGGCTTATACCAACCAATTGGGCGGCAACACCGCGTGGCCGGTGGATGCGGCCACGATCATTGGAGACGGCAACATTGACACCATTAACCACACCAACAACAACGGCGGAGTGGAGTTTTATCGCGTGAATACGCAATGAACCGGCACACAAAAAAGAATAATTAGCGTAGTAACAAGTGGCGGGCCCGCCGCAATCCGGGCTCGCCGCACTGTTCAATTTGTAGAGAGGACAACCACAGCAAATGACATTGCGGTTCGGAGTAATCCTGATGCTTGCGTTAGCAAACATTTTCAAAGGCCTGGCGGCGGAGACCAATCCGCCGGCCGTCATTGAAGATCTTTTTGCCGCGCCACTGCCTGCAGCCACCAACCCGTCGCCCGCGCTCATGCCCGCCCTGAACGTTCGCGCTTATGTCATCCACGGCGATACCCTGTTGCCTCCGCAGGAATTCAGCGTGCTGAGCAATTACACCGGCAAGGTGAATATCCAGCGCGTGCATGAAGGCCTGGATAAGCTGCAATCACTTTACCGTGATTCCGGCATCACCGGCGTGGCCGTGACATTGCCGGAACAAAAATTCACCAACGGCATCGTCCAGGTCGAAGTGGTGGAATCAGGCACGGCTTTATCCGCCAGCCTGGACGAGTCGCTCACGAATTTGTTTCTCGCGCCGGAGCCAAAAAAATCAACCTTCGAAGTGCGCGGTTATCGCATTGATGGCAACTCCGTGCTGCTGCCGGAAGAATTCGGCATGCTTAGCAATTACTGCGGGCAGATTGATTTCGCCCGCCTCCGGGAAGGCCTGGGCAAGCTGCAGTTGCGTTATCGCGAACTCGGCTACGCCACCGTAAGCGTCACTTTGCCCCGGCAAAAGCTGACGAATGGCATTGTGCACGTGAAGATTGTCGAAGGTGAGTTGAGTGAAATCGTCATTGAGGGCAATCGCTATTATAGCGATGACAATATCCGCCAGGCGTTGCCGAGCCTCACGACAAATATTTTGCTGAATACCACCTGGTTCCAGCGGGAACTCGACCAGGCCAATGCGAACCGCGATCGCCAGATTTATCCCGTGATCAGCCCCGGAACCGAGCCGGGCACCACCAAACTGGAATTAAAGGTGAAGGACCGCTTTCCGTTGCATGGTCGAATCGAAGTCAATGACAAGGCCACCCCGGGAACGCCGTTGCTGCGGCTGGATTCCGCATTGCAGTACAACAATCTTTGGCAGCGTAACCAGCAGATTGGTGTTGATTACAATTTTTCTCCCCAGGCCTATAAGCCGCCGGGCAGTGTAAATGGTTTTTGGGACCAGCCACTGATTGCGAGTTATAGCGCCTACTATCGTATTCCCCTCGGTTTCGGCGGAGATCTTCGGGAAAATCTTGACCGGCATCCCGCCACTTTTGGCTTCAATGAAGTCACTCACCAGTTTGACCTGCCGCCGGCTACGGGAAATCCCGACCTCACGTTCTATGCGGCGCGCTCGGCATCGGCCACCCCGGTGCGTTTCGGGCCGCTGGCGATTGTGGCCCAGACCAATCTCTTTACGATCAGCTCGCAAACCGCCGAGCAGTCTTTCACCTATGACAACAACCTTGGCGTGCGGGTTAGCGTGCCGATCCGCCAATTCGCCGGGGTGAATTCATCCTTTTCGTTTGGTGCCGATTGGAAGACTTATTCGGCGCCCACCTTCGGCACCAACCTCACCTACGCCTCGCTTTACGCGGAGGATTCTTTTGGCAATTTCAATCTCGTCACCAACGAGACGATTGCGCTACCTGCCAATTCGAGCGTTTCGCTTAATTATATTCCGCTGACTTACGGCTGGTCCGCGGCGCGTCCTGATAAGACCGGCGGGTTTGCCTTTAATTTCTCCCAAAGCATTTTTTTGAACAGCCTGGCCTCGCCGCAAACCAATTTCCAGCAGGCGGCGGAAACGCAAAATGCCGGCGGAACCTATACCACGATCAACGCCGGGCTGGCGCGCGAACAAAATCTTTCCCATGGCTGGTCCACGCTGCTCAACATCAACGGTCAATGGGCCAGCGAGGCTTTGATTAACAATGAACAATTCGCCCTTGGTGGCACGAGCGGTGTGCGTGGCTACCAGGAAGCCGCGGTCTATGGCGATACTGGCTGGCGGGTGTTGTTTGACCTGCGCGCACCGCCCATCAACGTGGGCTATCTTCCGGCGTCAAGCAGTTCGATTCCCGCCATCCTTCGTTGTTCGGCGTTTATGGATTATGGCCAGGCTTCGTTGATTGACCGGCCTACCACCGCGAATCTTACCTATCCCGAATGGGGCACCGGCGTCGGGTTTTACCTGACTGCAGGAGAACATTTTGACGCGCGTCTGAGTCTGGCATGGGCCCTCAAGACTCTCGGGACCACGCACGCCGGGGATATCATCGCTTACTTCACCGTCGGTGCACAATTTTGAAAACGGCATGAAAAGAAAATCTTTAAAACGAAAATGGTTGAAGCTCATTGCGCCTATCTTTTTCTCGGGCGGCACCCTCGATGCTTTTGCCAACCCCACGGGCATGACGGTAAACTCCGGCAGCGCCACGGCCCAGCAAATTGGTTCGCAGCTCAATGTCACCGTCAGCCAGCTGGCGGTTTTGAATTGGAGCAGTTTCAACATCGCCTCCGGTGAAACTACCACCTTTTTACAACCTTCGTCCGGCTCGGTGGTTTTCAATGTCATCGGCGGCGCCAATCCCTCGCTGATTTTTGGAAATCTCAACGCCAACGGCACGGTCATTTTGGAAAACGCCAATGGATTTTATTTCGGCCCTAATTCAATGATCCGGGTGGGCGGCAGTTTCCTCGCGACGACGGCGCCCATTGCGCCGGATTTTGGCACCGGCGCCACCTGGCAATTCACCGGCATGCCCCCGCTGGCGAGCATTATTAATTATGGTCAAATCCAGGTTGGCCAGGGCCGTTCTCTTTTTCTCATCGCCGAAAATATCCAAAACTACGGCCAGCTCAGCGCGCCCCAGGGAAACATTGAACTGGCTGCCGGACAAAGTGTGTTGGTTAGTGACAGCCCGGACGGGCGCAGTTTGACCGCCCAGGTGCAACTGCCCCAGGGTTCCGTGGATAATTTCGGCAACATCATAGCAGACGCCGGGACGATTGCGCTGCGCGCCAAAGTGGTCAATGAGGACGGGATTATTCAGGCTGACTCCATCCAGAATCATAACGGCACTGTCGAACTGATTGCGTCTGACCAACTCAACCTCGGGGCCAATTCTCAAATCTCGGCCAACGGCGACAATTCAGCCGGCGGCAGTTCCGGCGGGACGGTGACGTTGCAATCCGGAAATAATTTCAGCGGTGACGTGGGCAGCCAGATCTCCGCCACGGGTGGCTCACAAGGCGGCAACGGCGGCAGCATTGAAGTGAGCGCTCCCAATATTCTTTCATTGAATTCCAGCATGGATGCACAGGCACAATCCGGCTGGAGCGGCGGGACATTTCTTCTCGATCCGGCCAACATCATCCTTGGCACTTCGACTGCGGGCGGCGCGATTAATGTAAGCACCGCCTATGCGGGGTTTTCGACGATACTTTTACAAGCTTCCGGCAATATCACGCTCAATGCAGGAACATCATGGGATTTAAGCGGCAGCACGGGCCAGCAAACCGGACAACTCACACTGGAAGCGGGCGGCAACATCATTTTCGGAACCGGTTCCAAAATATTGGATGCGCACAATTGGTCGGTCGCGCTGGACGCCGGTTATAATTTCACCAGCGGCGCCGTCCAGACGGGTTCCCAAAACATTGATTTAAGCGGCGGCACCGGGACGATTCAATTAAGCGCCGGGTCACTAAATTTATACGCCGCGAATAGCATCCTGGTTGGCACCGGCTCCATCTATACCACCGGGGGCGGCAGCATTTTTGCCGACGCACTATCCGGCGATATTAACGCCGGCACGTCCAATGGCGGCACCACCCAAAAACCGGGAAATTATATTCTTTCCAGTGTAAATCCCCAGGTAAGCAGCGTGCTGGGCGGCATTTCTACCGGGGCGGCTGGCGGTAACGTCACGTTGATTGCCGGGGACGACATCATCAGCGTGCCGGCGACGGCTGCCGTCACTACCTGGCCTGCCGCGTCCGGCGCTTATGGCGCGGGGAATGTGACGCTGGTCGCAGGCAATCAAGTCAGCGGCAATTTTAATTTAGCCAACGGCGCCGGAAATATTTATGCGGGTGTGCAATCAAGTACTGCACAATCAGCCGCATCCGTTTTAGCAAATTCGAGTGCCACCGCGGCACAGATTCAAACTGCGCTGGGCGGCTTACAGGCATCGGTTATGAATAATGCCGGTGCCAACGGGAACATCGGTACCGCGGGCGCGATTAAAGGAGCAAATAGTCAATACCTCTCACTGGGTGGAGTGACCTTGAGCCTGTTTCAAGGCACCTGGAATGCCTGGGCCGCCAATGATATCTACGTCAATGAAGTAGATAATCCCAATGGCGTGTTCAATAGCAATCCCTCCCAGCCTTTTGTTTTTAAATACGCGGCCAATGCCGCGGCAAATTTTTGGGCCGGCAACGCCATCACCCTGGCCGCGGATCATTTGACCCGCGCAGTGGCGAACGGCAATCCGACGGATCCGAACATGTTGCCGATTTACGCTCCCCTTCTCACGCTCAATGCCGGGGCCGGGGGCGTAACGGTTGACAGCTCTATCATACTGGCTCCTTCGGTTCCAGGCTCAGGCCTCGCCGGCGAAGGCGGCTTGCAAATCATCACGCGCGACGGCGGCAACTTAAGCGGAGTCATCTCCTCCGATTCAACGACGCTGATTGGCATTACGATGTCGGACAGCAGTTCGCAAAACTACCAAACCTTCGCCCAGGGGCACGCCGCTACGCCGTTGTATTTGGGCAATCCCAACCCGGTTGTATTGGACATTTCCGGCAATATCGAAAACTTTGGCCTGACGGTTCCGACGTATGCAAAAATCAATGTCGTCGGCAACACCTACAACTTCGGCTTTCTCGGCCAAAATCTTTCCGTAGACCAAACGACTTGTATTAATGTCGGCCAAACCGCCAAGGCCAATCTGGAGGCCGCCGGACTGCTTGATTCCACTACCGATGGCGGCCTGTTGGTCGGTGGCAACATTACCTATCGCGGCGACCTGACGAGCGAAATTTTATCCAGCCCGATTTCATCCAGCGAGTTCGACGCCGTTATTGCCGGTGATCCCGCGCTGGCCGGGGCGCTCAAGTACGATCCCACGACCGGGACCATTTCTTTTATTGGAGTGATGAGCGCTGCCACTGAGGGGACGTTGCTCAATCCCACGGATAGCAATAACAACCCCATTCTCACCGGCACCGAACTGGCCATCTGGCAGGTGGGCGTTTCACAATTATATACCGATAGCCAAAGCGCCTCACTGGGCGACAACGGCCTCGCGCTATCAGGCCCCGGCAACTTCAACATCAAAGCCGGGAGCATTGACCTCGGCATCTCCGGCGGTATTACCGTTTCGGCGCCGGACGCAGCGCTGGCGGCTATTTCGCCCTATGGCGCAAACATCAACGTAACCACTACCGGCGATCTCAACATGACGACCACCGCCATCGCCAATGAAAGTTATCTCGGCGGAATCAGTTTGAAGGTAGGCGGCACGCTCAACGTCGGCGGAGAACTAACAGCCTTTGGCGATGCCAGCGCGCCCAAAGGGATTTTTACCACGAGCGGCGGGGATGTCAAAATTGTCTCCACGGGTGACGTGGATTTGAATGGCTCGCGCGTTGCCGTCTACGACGGCGGAAACATCACTGTTGAATCATTACACGGCAACGTAAACGCCGGCACAGGCGGGGCAGGTTATGTGACGTTGAACGCCCTGCAACTGGATCCTCAGACCGGTCTCTTGACCGCCATTCCTGCGACCATTCCCGGCAGTGGTATTCTTGCCACGACGGTAGCGGGTTCGCATGCATTGCTCGGCAATATCCTGGTAGAGACGCCTAATGGAAGTTTTTCCGCGAGCCAGGGCGGTGTCATCCAACTCTCCTTTGATGGAATGGATGTATCCAAAGCCGCGACCTATCTCTTGGCTGGATACGAATTGCAGGATCTCAACGGTCAACCTCTGACCGCCGGCGACATCTCCGCTGCCGATAGCTTTCAAAACAATGCTATGGGTTCCGCTGCCTTTTTGAATGCGGCACTGGAGCCGATTGGGCAACTGGTGAACATCTCCCCCAATGAAAACGTGGACGCCAGTGGTTCCGGTATCATCGCGCAAAACATCGTGGCCAAGGCCACGGGAGAGGTCAGCGGATTGTTCATTGGCTTCAACAGTGTAAATCTTGATGCCAACCAGATTAGTCACGCGCTCGTGGTGGGCCCGACGGTTGACCTGACGAGTGCTACCCAGCCCGGGCCCATTGAGGTGATCAGCGACAATCCCACGACCGTCAACGGACAAATTGAACTTCCGACCGCACCGCAAAGCCAGGCGCCCACCGCCCAGGCCGCGCCCCAGGCCGACAACGCCACGACGGTTGCCACGAAAACTTCCGATTCCGACGACGATGACCAGAAAAAGAACGCCAAAAAAACCGTCCTGGCGCAAAAAACCAGTCGCGTCACTGTAACTTTACCAAACAAAAACAGTCCCCAGGCCGAAAATCAAAGTTCGAATCCCTCATTATGACCATGATCCATCCCCTGCTGGCCGCGAACGCGGCGGTTTACGCCATTCAAAACGCCACGACGGAAGGCAAAGTAACGGTGCTTGTCCTGCTTGTCCTTTCACTTTTTAGCTGGACCATTATAATATCCAAATTCCGGCAGTTGCATCTCGCGCGGAAGGCCACCGCCAAATTTCTGGCGGCTTATGGCTCGACGCGCGACCCGTTGGATATCAAGCGCAAGGCCGAAACATTCCGCGGCGCCCCCGCTTACGTCCTCTACATTAACGGCGCGGAAGAACTCGACTATCAGTTGCAACACAATCCCGTAACCGTAAAAGGGGAAAAGCGCATCAGCAATTCCTCCTTTGACGCGGTGAAAGTGGTGCTCGAAGAAGCTGCCGGGACCCAGGCCCTGAAGCTGGAGAAAGGCATGATCGTGCTTTCCACGGCCGTCGCCGGCGGACCGTTCATCGGATTGCTGGGCACCGTTTGGGGTGTGATGTCCACGTTTGCCGGTATTGCCGAGACCCGGGCCGCCACGCTGACCGCCATGGCGC
>DATJXK010000059.1:0-20507 GCA_035500235.1 Pseudomonadales bacterium
GCGCCGTTCGTGGTGTCAAATGAGACCAACACGGTGAATGTGCCATTGGTGGCCAGCTTGAATATCGTGCCGTACCCGTTGGTCCCGCCGAGGGCGGTAGTCCCGTAAAAATTACCATCTCCGGCCAGCGTCAATCCTGCGATGGGATAGGCTCCATTGGTATTGGCAAACGCAAGAGTAACGAGGGTGCTGAACGCGCCATTGGAGGACAGTTGAAACAGCGTGCCGGCGTTGTTGCTGCCGCCACTGTAGGTAGTACCATAAAAACTTCCACTCGAAGTCTGCACCAGCCCGGCACGGGGACTGGCACCATTGGTGCCGTTGAACAAAACCAGATTGGAGAGAGCACCCAACGAAGTCACCTGGAACAAGGTCCCGCCCCCGCCTGTCCCGCCGGAGCTGGTGGTGCCGTAAAAATTACCATCTTTGCCCTGGACCAACCCCGCATCGGGAAAAGCGCCATTGGTTTGATTGAATGAAACCAGGTTGGTGAAAATGACTCCCGCCGGCATTCGAAGGGCGGCAAATCCGAAGATCACGACGAGAACAACGAGTGGAGCAATTCGGGATGGCTTTATGTTCTGCATCCAAATATTGGAGCGGGCTCCTGGAAAATTAATCAGCGTCAACATCCGAATCCCGAATGGGGTTCAGGATACCGGCGGCATCGAGAAAGTCAAGGTGATTTGGAAATTGGGTGGTGGAGTATTTTGCTGTCTCCGGTGGGGCGAGCGTCCTCGCGAGCCGTGGCCACTACGCTTTGACGCGCATAGGCTGGCTCGCCATGCAACACCACAACGTGAAAACTGAAGTCCCATTTATGACTATGAATGTCCCACAAACCGGTCCTCAGCCTTCACGGTATTCCGGTTTCAACCTTTCACCTTGCCCCGTGAAGTGTGGCCCCGCATCAACGGGGGTTTTTGATTTAATTGAGATTTCTACTCTCTACTTTCCAGAATTGAGCTTTTTACTTGGGTCAAGTCCCAAAAGCGACTCAACATGTCCTCCATGGAGGCTTAAGGAGCACACGCGCTGGCGGCCTTCACGGTCACCAGTGCCGGATATGAATGATTAACAGCGACAGGCCGTTACAATTCTTATTCCCTTGAACGGGTTCCTGGCCAGGGCGAAAGAGACGCCACCGGAATGTCACAAACAAACCCTCAGATTTTTCTTGCCTTGGCAGGTCAGATAATGGTAAAAACCTACAACAAACCAGATTTAGGTCGTACTACGGTCAACTGAGTTCGAAAGGCAGTGGCAATGAAAGCTTTTAAAACCATCTTCGGCATCGGGGCGTGCATTGGAATTCTCGCAGCGTCGATTGGTTCAATATCCGCCCAAGTATACACCGGCACGTTGGCTGGCCTTGTTGCAAGCGGTGGAAGTCTCACCATTGGCGATAAAACCTTCAGCGGTTTCGCTTTTCAAGCCACCGGCTTGACTGCCTTTGATCCCACCGCTATCAGTGTTACTGCGAGTGAAAGCGGCGGAGTTGATTATCTGACGTGGACAGGAAACATATCCTTAATATCCAGTGGTACTACTACTGCTGACCTCGTCCTCAACTACATTGTGACCGCAAATCCAGGCTCGATTAACATGATTGACCAATCATATACTCTAGGCAACGCGATTAACGGTTTGCTAGCAGTGGACGAAACCGTGTCTGCCGGAGCTTTTGGTGGGACAATAGTCGCTTACAGTCATCTTGATACAGGTGATCTTAGTGATCCACCTGCAGAACCAGTGCAGGGCGACAACCTCAATATTAATCCTGCCCAATCCGTTTTGTATGTAACCAAGGACATTACCCTCGGTGTGATCCCTCCAGTTGGGGCCGCTGGTTCTGTGACTATCACTCAAGTTGAGCAATCGTTCCATCAAGTTCCGGAGCCGACCGTCATGGCGCTGGGAAGTTTGAGCGGCGGACTCTTGCTGTTTCTGAGATCGCGGCGCCAGGCAAGACGCAATTAATGCCTCATTGGAGCTCTCTGAGAACACCCTGAGCAAAGTTTTGGCGGATCGAATCAGACATCGGTCCGCCGATTTGCTTTCAATTACGAGTTGGTGAATTGCCATGGCATCTCACTCGCTCACTTGCTTCTACTCTCTGAACTCCGACCTCTGACATCCGGATTCTGGCCTCCAACGTCCAGTCTCTGGCCTCTGGCTTCCTACTTCTGACCTCCAATTTCAGATCTCTGCTTTCCACTTTTAGGCCATTGTCATCCGACCTCTTCCGTCCTCGTTGTCCCCCAATTTCAGGATTTCACTTTTCAGCATTTCAGCATTTTCCACGACATGTCCCAAATGTGACAAATGACGTCCCGCCCACGGGACATTTTCGAACCTCGCGAACTCTCAAGACGCCCCACATGCTGAGTCCCAAAAGTGAATCAAGATGTCCTGCGCTGGGATAGACCGGAAATCAGCAACAGTCTAGAGTCCGCGTTGGAATAAAAGGGCAGAAACCAATTTAAAACATATAACCAGAAGTAAAAAACAGAGATAAAAACGAGAAGGAGGAAATGAAAAACTATGAAACTACGAAGCACAGTAATAGTTGTTGCCGCGGTCGCCATGGCCGCGATGCTACAAACAGCTCATGCAAGTATGTCGCTAGCTGCGTTTGAAGCTGGCGGAACTCTCACGGCTGGTGGTTTGACCTTCACTGGCTCCGGGCCCTTTGGCGGCGATGAGAGTGGTTTGACTGGCTTCAATGTTAACGTTGATGCTTATGAAAGCGGTGGAATTGTTTACCTCAGTTGGGGAGGGAACATTGCATTGAGTTCTACTGGTCCTTCCTCTGCGGATCTTATACTCCAGTACACCGTGAGAGGGGGTCCAGTCGGTATGATTGATCAAACATATACAGGAAGTGCCCAAGGTGGAAATCTTTCAGTAGTCGAAACCGTCGCCACTGGAGGTTTCGGCGGAACAACTGTTGCTTCCAGCACTCTTAACGGGATAGGTGACAATAGCGATCCGCCGGAAAACGCGTTTGACGTAGTAGGTGACGACCTTTATCTTGTGCCTCCTCAATCCTCGCTATACGTAACCAAAGACATTAACTTTGGTATAACAAGCCTTACTGGCGGTTTAATTACCATATCTGCGGTTACACAATCATTCCACGCAGTACCCGAGCCTTCAACGGTGATTGCCGGCGCGTTGTTGGTACTCCCGTTTGGCGTGAGCGCGCTGCGGATTCTCCGCCGAAATCGCATCGGCTAGAGGCTTATTTTAGTCAATTAATTCGTTCTCATTTCCGGTAAGGAAAGGGAAAAGAAATTGGACTATAAACTAAAGAGCATTTCAAGGTCTTCAATTCACACGCTGGCGCTCGCGTTTGTGGTCGGATGTTCGGTCGCTGCGGCCAGTGCCTCCGTGACGTATCAAATCAATAACGGCGGCTTGGAGTCGTTTAACGTCGCGATCGATGGCAACGGGATCAACGGGGCGCTCGCGGGGGGTATCCAGATCAATCAGGTTGGCGGTGACGCCTCAATGCCGGCCAATTACGTCACCGTTTGTACGGATATTGAGGGCACCTTGTATCTCGGACGAAGTTATACGTATGATACTCCAACAACACCCTTCAGCGGACAGACGGGTGTGAATCCGACCTGGGGCGCGATCAATACGCCGACATATCTCTCCGGTAATTCCGCAGATACAGCCAACGCCGCCCAGGCAATTCAAAATGCGGCCTATCTGTTCTACACGTATGGCCAGCTCACCAGCACCGGTCTGGGAGGCACTACCGAGCAAAAAGCAGCCTTGCAGTTGGCGGTGTGGATGGCGCTGTATGATACGACCGCCAGCGGCACCGTTACGGGCTCACGGTTTACGGTGAGCGGCGGTGACGCCTCCGCGATTGCCCAGGCGGACAGTTGGGTTTCCGGCCTCAGTGGGAATTACAGTTTCACCGGCTACCTTCTTTATCCCGATCCCTTAAGCGTGGCCAATAACAACAATGAACCTCCGCAGGAGCTGTTGATTTCCACTCCGGTTCCAGAAGCGCCGACGGTGATTGCCGCTACGCTGCTGCTGCTGCCCTTTGGCGCGAGCGCCTTCAAGATTCTCAGAAGGAAACACAATAATAACAGTTTGGAAGTTAGAAATCCATAATAAACCAAAAAGTAACAAAGAGGGAAAATATGAAGAAACTATGTATCGCATTGAGTCTGGCAGCGGCATTGACGGCAACTAATATGTTCGCTTCAATGACTGCTATACTGAATGAGACTGGACCTGGCAACGCAACCGGAGGCGGCATATTTCAAGCTGTGACAAGCGATAACGGAACCTTCGACACGTTTTGTATATCCATAAATACAGAGTTCCAGCCGGGCGATACGTACAACTATTCGGTTAGCCCCACGATTGTCGCTAACCCTGCCCCCGTCGGCTACCCACAGAACCCACCGACTTACATTAGTTATGGAACGGCCTACATCTACAACCAGTTTGAACTTGGCAATCCGACCTATGCCGGAGGTGCAACTTCTTCAGCTACAGCCAACGCCGTGCAGTATACGATCTGGTACCTTCAAGGGCTGCTCAATGGTTATTCAGACCCGCGCGGTTATGATTATACAAGCGAAGTTACCGCAATGCTAATCACACTTGAAACGCAATCGGGGAAGACGTTGGGCGACCTACAGGCAAACGGTGACGGAGCCTTTGGCGTCGAAGCCCTGGACTTGCATGACGGTACATATCAGCCGCAATTGATTCAAGTACCGGTTCCCGAGGCCTCGACAGTTATTGCAGGCGCGTTGCTGGTGCTTCCCTTTGCTGCGAGCACGGTGCGGATTCTGCGCAAGAGCCGTTTGGCGTAATCGTCGAACGAGAGTTTTCAAATCCTTATATCCAATCAGGCCGATCTTTAGGACCGGCCTGATTTGCTTTTGGGAAAGTATGTCGGCGTCGAAAAGGTGGAATCGCACACGCGTTTCATTCATTTCCCCGCCCACGGCGCAGACGCGACATAAATGTCGCAACTTTAGAAGTACCGGTCGGGAACGCCAGCATTCAGCATTCAGTGGTTCCGTAGTCCTCGCCGCTTGTCTCGCAGTTCCGTGGTCAGTGGTCTCGTCGTCTCATGGTCCCTGTTCGCCCATGTCCCAAAGGCGACCGAAGTTGTCCCACCGCATGATAGACAAGAATCGGCGCCAATGAGAAAGTTGCTATGAGTAATAGGTAAATGGAAGGCAGACCGTCAAAAATTGAATCGTTAAAAAATCGGAGAGAAGATGAAGAGAATACAACCTGCAATATTGGGCCTGGTTACCGCCGTTGTTTCAAGTCACGCCAGCTTAACGTATGTGAACGAAACTGGTGGCAATGGCGAGCCGACGCTCAACACCATAATGACCACAGTTTATGGCGCTGCTAACTACACACGCGTCGACGACTCGATCGATAAGATCTGGGACCTGATGAACCCGACAGGGATAGCTTCTCTTGACGCCATTTATGCCGGCAACAGCCAGGCACTTTACACGACTGACCTCTCTGGAAACCAAAAGGCAGGCCCAATCATTAGTGTCAGTGGTGGTGGTTATATAAGTCCCGGGTCCGCTACGGGCACTATTGCGCCCACTGTCAATCCCTTTTTGTTCATGGACAACAGCCCTAACACCAGTACTACTTATTGGTATTCTGATCCCGCGCTCAATTCTGACTTGCTGGATCACATGGTTACTTTCGCGATCACTGGGGGTGCAAATGCTGGAGACTATGTAATCGCCTTTGAAGATTTGCCGTATGCTCAATCCGATTTGGATTACAATGATCTTGTGGTTCAGGTTTCGGGGGTGGCGCCTGTTCCGGAAGCGACTACGATTATCGCGGGGGTTTTACTGTTGTTGCCTTTGGGTGTAAGCACGCTGAGAATTTTGCGCAGGCATCGCTTGGCCTGACAGCTGATCTGTCACGTTTTCATATTTCTCCTTGGAATCAGGCCGGGGTTTTCAGAGACCCGGCCTGATTCTCTTTAGCGGCAAGGCGATTCCTCGTTGCCGGCTTCCTTTCGCCTGATCGCCCACAAAGCCGCGAACGAGTCGAATACTCCGTGACCATTACTTAGCCTGGTCAACGCCAAAAGTGAGCGGCACAAATATGAATATATAAGTCCCAAGATGGGATAGAACGATTTCTTTTCTTTGTGCAATGTAGTCAACAGGTTGAGTGAGATCATAAAGAACTAGACTACTTGTGTGAAGAATTGGGCTGTGGTTTGGAGGGCGAGCCAAAAGTCATTTTCCGCAAGAGTCAAACCAGAAAGAAATATGAACAAATTACATTCAGCAATATTAACCGCCACTTTGACCTGTGCGATGAGTGCAAGTGCGACTTTGGTGGGCGATTTTACGGTTGGCGCGGGCAATAGCTGGGATGTTAGCTGGTCTGACACCAGCGGAGGGACTCAAATTAACGGATTGGAAGCAGTTATCGTTAGCGGAAATGCTACTTTTGACTCTGCCATGTCTGTCACCTTGGCAGGTTGGTCAGGGACCCTCCTGAATTCAACGTTAAGCTATGCTTCTGGGACAGCGAATGGGGCTGATCGCACGATCAGCCTGTCCTTTACAGATCCGGCACCGGCTGGTGGTGTGGTAGTGGATATCTTCGAATTATACAATGGGGTCGTGGTTGGAAGTCCTCTACAAGCCTGGCAGTGGGAAAACCTCCCAGCGGATCAAAGCTGGCAATTTATCTCATCCAACGACCTCGTTCCAGTCCCCGAAGCCACGACCATGATTGCCGGTGCATTGCTGCTGCTGCCGTTTGGGGTGAGCACTTTCCGGATTCTGCGCAGAAATCGTATCGGGTAGTCGTGTCGAGAAGTCTTTCGTTGATAGATTGGGCCGGTCCTCAGACCGGCCTGATTTTTTGTTGAAACGGCGTCAACGGGAATGCTTCCAAAACAATGTGTCCGCCACCGTTAGGCGGCGCAAGTCGAGCGAGGACGAAACCGTTGTATGGTTTGGTGGGGCGAGGTTGCTGACGAGCCGCGCTCGCCCAGCTTTGAAGAACCGAGCCCGGCTCGCGAGGACGCTCGCCCAACCAGATTGCAGTACTACTAAAGATAACTTCAGATTGACACCAGGAGCGTAGTCCCAAATGATTCGCCGCGTGTCCGAATTGCGCTGGTTCGTGGCCCACACCAAGCCTCGACGGGAGAAAAAGCTGGCGGAATATTGCCGAAGACAAGGCATTGCCGTGACACTCCCCTGTTACAATTCCGCACACAAGTACCGCGGCAAAACGGTTGTGTTCCAAAAGCCGCTCTTTCCCGGCTATGTGTTCCTTCAACTCGAACCTCGACAAAAGGCTCCCGTGCGCCAGAACGACCACGTCGCGAAGCTCCTTGAGGTGTTCGACCAGGAAGTGTTTCAACGCCAGTTGCAGGACATCCTTCTGGCTTTGGAAACGGACCTGGAGGTGCGCCTGGCTCCGACCATCGGCGAGGGCATGCGCGTGCGCATCAAGTCAGGTCCGTTGCAGGGCCTGGAAGGTTGGGTCGAGCGGCGCCAGGGCCTGACCACTATATTGTTGCGCCTGGATTTCATCAACCGGGCCGCTGCGGTTAAAATTGATGCCGACCAGTTGACTCCTACCTGATGACAAAAAAGGCCGGCGGAGGCCGGCCTTTCGCGATTCTCAAAATTGAAGTCTTAATCAGTTCTCAAACTTGATCCGTACAAAAGTAGGGACGGCTCGCCGGGCCGTTAGTGGTCCGAAATAAGAGTTTGCGTCGGTCGCCTCGGCGAGGCGACCCTACCGGGATTGTTCTGACCGTTGCCGTTTAAAGTCCGGCTTTTGCCTCGTTAAAGAGTTTTTTCTCCTCGGGGAGCATCGGCCCTCTGAAAGCCCAATCCAGATAAGTCTTCGCGCGTGCCCGATCGCCAGTCGCCTTCAAAATCAGCCCGTAATAACCAGCAATCGATGGGTTCTGAAGCTGCTGTGGCTTGAGCGTTCTCATCACCTTGAGCGCTTCGGCATTCTTCCCCTGTAAGTAAAGCGAGAAGGCGTAGGTGGAAACATAAGACGAGTTGGTGGGAGACGTCTGGTACACTTCGCGCGCCAGGTCGTATGGTTTGAGTTCCTGTGCCTGCAGGAGCAGGGCGGTCATGGCCAGATCGTTTTTGACCGAGAGGTTTGAGGGATCCCTTTTAGACTCCTCACTGAAGAGCTGCATCAGCGACCGCGTCCGACCGTCGTCATACATGGTCCGACTTAGCACCGGAATCGCCCATCGTTGATCCGGATACTTATTGACGATGGTCCGGAGAATATCCTCGCCTTCATTCTCCCAGTTCCATCCCGCCGCCAGGCGAAAGAGCATAATCAGGCTTCCCTTCTGGCCATTGGTAGCCTGCAACGCCTGTTCCCATTCCGCTTTGGCGGAATCGGCCAGACCCTGGCCGCGCAAGGCCCGGCTCAGAAAGGCGTGACGCATGAACTCCAATTCGGCCCAATTTTGCTTCTCGATGGACGCTTGAAGTCCGCGCCAGTCTCTGAGCGTGGTATAGCACCCGGCGACCAGAACTTCCACCTCCAGGTTGGTCTGCACGTTCGCAGGCAGGGTGCGCAGCCATGTTAATGCGTCCTGCGTCGAGGTGTTTACCATTTGCCAGGTCGCCAGCTCGCTGACGTTAGCTGGATTGTTCCTCGCTTCGTGTTGAAAAGCCGTCAACGTCGGCCGGAACCCGGCGTTTCGGGTTTCCTTCAGCACGTCGAGTTGCAGGAGCCGGTCCTGGAAGGTGGAATTGGTTTCCTGTAACAGTCGCTTCGACATCAAAATCGCTTGATCCGTCTGCCGATGTCGCAGCGCGTCAAAAGCCAGTTCACGCAAAGCCTGACAGCGCAGAACCCCGTTGGTGGCATCGGAGCTGATTCGTTGCAGGGAGATGCGCGCCTCGGCCTGGTCCAAATCATTGTTTCCGTGGAGGCGCACCACTGCCAGGTTCAATTGAACGCTCTCATTATTCGGATCCAACCGGGCGGCTTCGAGAAACTGTGCCTCAGCTTGCGCGGGTTGGTTGGCGGCGGCGGCTATAGCCCCGGCAACATTATGGAAGGCAACGGTGTTCTGGTCCGCTGGATCCACCCCTGCCAAAGCATTGGTTGCCACGGCGTAGTCATGCAGCGTCATGGCGGTTTGCGCCAGGGCCAGTCGGTCGTTCAGTGAGTGTGGATCGAGTTCAACCACTCGGCTCCACCACAGGAGGGCGGCGGGTGAACGCGTAGCCCCGGCGAACTGTGCCATCACCCGGGTGGCGTCCAGATTATGCGGGTCTGTCCGGAGCACTTGCTGCACGCATAAAAAGGCATTTCGTCCATCGTTTTTGGCGAGGAACTCGTGCGCCAGGCCCATCAAATGGCTGCACTTCCACACCCTGTAACTCCGATAGCCGACATAGCCGGTCAGCAGGACCGCGATACAGCACAGGAGGATGATAAAGGTTTTGCGCATTTTTACTTCCGACGGTTTGTAAGCATGACGTGAGCTCGTTACCAGGGTACCGACTTTTAAGTAACGGGCAAGCTCAGATTGGCATTGTCCTAATTTGTAGGCGGCGAGGTTACGAGTCGTTTGGGGCAGCACTCCTTATGTCGTGCCCTACTGCCAAATTAGGACATTACCCTCACATTGCGGTGCTGGTAAAGTTCCGGTGGGGCGAGGCTACTGACGAGCCGGCTCGCGGGGACGCTCGCCCCACCAAAATTCAAACTATACCACTACTCAGATTGCGGTTTTCAAAGCACCATTCACTCAAATGGAGATGATGATTCGATGCCACCTCATGGATCGCCTCACGGGCTTCCGGTTTCAAGGCGGCGGTGATGACAATGCCTGTGATGCGATGACGAGGGATGAGCTGCGGCAGGTCGCGGGATCCTCCCAATACCATGTGCCCATGAACCCAATTAAAGTGCAATGATGGCTCATCGTCGATCAATCCGACAATGATCCGGTTGTCGAAACTCAGTGAGTCGTTAAAGCCGCGTTCCCGGAGGAAGAGCTGGCAACGCCCGCCCGCCCCATAAAGCACCACCCGTTCCGCTTTCGCATTTGGTTCGTCGCTGGATTTCAGATACGAAACAATTTCTTCGATGCATCGATAGAACACTCTGACGCCGATGATGGCGGGGTGGGCGAGCGCTCCAATCACCAATACCCGAAGCAACCAATGGGACGCGTTATACGGGTCAATCAGCAGCGCAATTCCCAGGCTGAGCAGCAGGCCGGCCTGAAGGGTAAATACCAGCATCAGCACGTCGAGAATCCGCGCGCGTGTCCAGACCGTCACGTAGGTGCGAGAGATGGCCAGGAGTGAGAAGGTCGGCGTCACCCAGACCGGCAAATCGAGAAACCAGGTATGCCAGAATGCCACCTTGTGCGGTTCGAAAATCCACATGCCGAAGCCCAGGGCGCCGGCCAGGCAGACCATGTCCCAAACCGGGTAAGCCAGGGCTTTGAGCTGGGAATGCGTCGGACGACGGAGACCGGTCAACAACATTTTCCCTGTATCGCGCAACTCGATAACCGCCATGCGGCGCAACAGCACATAAACCGCCGCCAGTAACGCCAGCAGGAAGATGCCGGACGCGTGGGATTTGAAGGTCGCCATCAGCAAACCAAATCCCACCAGCCCGCCGTTTATGATGCAGAGGATCGTTGCCACCCGGCGGGTGCTCAGACCGCCCTGAATCAAGCGATGATGTAAATGTTCCATGTCTGCCCTCATGATCCCGGGGCGTTGGCCTGTGCCGGCGGGTTCCTGACTGCTAAGCAGGCGCCGCACCGACCTGCGCCATATGGCGAGCAGGGTGTCATAGATTGGTACTCCCAGCACGAGCATGGGTATGGCCAGGGACAGAAAGAATGTATTCTTGGTGAAGCTCTGCAACGCAACCACTCCGAGCACCAAGCCAATAAACATGCTGCCGGTGTCACCGAGAAAAATGGTGGCCGGATGAAAATTGTAGCGCAGGAATGCGATGCACGCCCCGGCAAGGGCCACGAGCACCAGGATATTACCGGACAGGTGTCCCAGAACCAGGATGCCGCCCAGGCCGGTGGCAGAAATAACGGCCAACCCGGACGCCAGGCCGTCCAGCCCGTCAATCAGATTGAAGGCGTTGATGACAGCCACGATCCACAGCACCACCATGATGTCATCGAGCACCGGCGGCAGGGCGTGACCGAATAACTTTCCAAAATGTGTTCCCGAAAGGCAGACCAACACTGCGGCCAGCAGTTGTCCCACCAGCTTCTTCCACGCCAGCAATCCATGAATATCATCAACCAGTCCCACCACGAGCAAAACCAGGGCCGCCGGTGCAAAGCCGATCAACCAATGCAAATCGAACCCGCCGGG
Source organism: Pseudomonadales bacterium (assembly GCA_035500235.1). GTDB lineage: Bacteria > Verrucomicrobiota > Verrucomicrobiia > Limisphaerales > UBA11358 > UBA11358. The sequence continues at coordinate 11,403 of DATJXK010000059.1, forward strand.
ACGGTTGCCTCCTGGAAAAGCCAGTGCCACGAGGCACGCCGTACCCACACCCAGAACTACTGCCAGACCCCCGCCGCGGGCCGTGGGATGTTTGTGCGGCCGGCGTTCATTCGGCAAATCCATTACGCCAAATCGGCAGGCCAGTTCCCGGACCAACGGCGTCAGCAGGTAGGTGACCACCAGCGCCGTCAAAAACACGACCAGGTATTTATCAAGATCGCCAAACATTCAATCAAAAGCTGAAATACTGAAAGCTGAAATGCTGAAACCGGAGCACGGGACTACTGACTACCGACATACTTAAAATCTGAAATGCTGAAAGCTGAAACGCTAAAATCGGAGCATGGGACTACTGATTACTGACATACTTAAAATCTGAAATACTGAAACACTAGTACGCTGACATTCTAAAAAGCTGAAAAGCTGAAACACTCAAAGGCAAGCTTCCTAAAATTCAGAAATCATTCGCCTCGCCTTCGGAGTTTCACGACCATCGTGGTGAAAATGCCCATCAACTCACCGGTTTCCTTCAGAAGTTTGTCTGTCGCTTCATCTCGAACATCGCAGTCGTCACGAAGGAGTTCCAACCAGAGGCTGGATTCATCTGCTTCCTGAAGCAGTCCGTCCAATTTCGAGCAAAATTCACTGTCGGAGCGCGCCCGCGAAGCTTTTCAGCCTGTGAAATAACTGCGGCATCGACTTTTAATATAGCGCTTCCCATATGTCGTTTTCAGATACTTTTCCCGCCGGAAAGCATCTTGTTCATTCAAGCATGCCTCGTAATAAACTAATTTGAACGGTCGTCTGCTTGCAGTTGATGGAACTTTGCCAGTGTTATGCAAGGCGAGCCGAGTACGCAAATCCCGAGTGCAGCCGGTGTAGAGCTGACCGTCCGTTTCCGAGCAAAGCACATAAACGTAAACCATTATACTATTTCACAGGCCAAGCATGGGCCGCGACAGACGTTCCCGAACGCAGGAGTTGATTCCCGAGGACTTCAATTTCCTTGCGCTGTTTTGGCAATTTGACATAAAACCGTATGATCGCTGCAGCGTAGTTCTTAGTTCTCTCTCTCAGATCTTCTGACAGTCTGCTCATTTCACCCTCTCAGTGTTTCAGCATCTCACTTTCAGTTTTTCAGCGTTTCAGGATGTTTCAGTATTTCAGCATTTTAGCTTTTCCGGATTTCAGTATTTGGATATCTCAGCGCTTCAACATTTTAGCTTTTCAGTTTTTTAGTGTTTTAGCGTTTTCCTCCAACACCTCCACCAGTTGCGGGAGCAACACTTCCTTGGAGAACCCCTCCGCCACTGATACGCCGCTCGCTTTCTTGGCCTGAACCATCCTCATCTTCGAAGCCATGATGTGTCCAATCACGCCATCAACGTCCCCGTGCTTTGCCCAGACGCAGGGCAGTTCACCGTTGAGCGTTTTAAGAATTTCCGAGACGTGACTCGGTTGCGGGCCCAGGTAGAGCAGCGGCGAACCCACCCGCAGGATGTTGTAGACTTTGCACGGGTGGACGAGGCCCACGAAAGGATTGCCCATGACGACCAGGTGCAAATCGGCGGCGGACAGCGTTCCGGCCAACCGGTCCATTGGCTGGTAAGGCAGGCACAGGATGTTGGACAATGAATGTTCAACCGCAAACTGTTTCACCTGTGCAAATTGGCTCCCGCCGCCGATAAAAAGAAATGCCATCTCCGGATTTTCAGCAAGTTTCTCCGCGGCTTTCAGGATGGTGTCCAATGGGTGGCAAGGACTGTGATTCCCAGAGTACATGATCACAAACTTGTCGTCCAATCCGTGGAGTTTCCGGAAACGGGCCCGCCCTTCGGCATCGAACCGGACCTCCGAATCATGCGACCACGGCGGGATGACCACGATTTTCCCGCCGTCGATTCCCTTGTCCAAAATCCGCTGCTGCATGAACCGGTCGAGCACGATTACTTTCGCGGCGTGACGCAGGCTGAACCGGGAACAACGCTCCAGCCAACGCGCCGCGAACGAACCGGGAGTGAGCCATCCCGCCGCCAGGGCTTCGTCAGGATTCAGGTCCATGATCCAATAGCAGAACCTCCCACCGCGCAGCCGCACAAACCAGGCGGCGATAAATGAAACCAAGGGAGGAGAAGTCATCGCCACCACCACATCCTGCCTGCGAAGCCGGAACAACCGCCAGCAGCAGGAACAGAGAAAGGTCGCAAAATCGGTGGCGCGCCGCCAGCGGGCGCGTTTCCCGAATCCGGAGGCCGACACGCGGAGAATTCGGATTCCCCGCCAGTTCTCCTGCCCGGGGAAGATCTTTGTCGGATCATCATAAGCCCGGCGGCTGGTAACCACCGTGACTTCATGCCAGCGTCCGGCCAGATGCAGGGCGAGGTCTGTCAAATGCTGCCCGGTGGACACCACATCCGGATAAAAAGTTTGATTGATCAGGGTGATGCGCATCTAGCAGTCAGGTTTTTGCTTTGATCCTTGGAGGTTGGATGATTCCCTCCGCAATCCTGTAGGCCTTAGTCAGAAGTCAGAAGTCAGAGATCAGAGGTCAGTAATCAGTAATCAGTAGTCAGATGTCGGGTTTTTCAGTGTTTCAGTTTTTCAGCGTTTTAGCGTTTGATTTGTTGATTTCCGTTTTCTGTTTTCCGAATTTCTGTTTTGATTTAGCTGCTTTTTGATTTTCAGAACCTTCTCTCCGTTAACTCCGTTTGCTCCCGCTCAAGCCCAATTTCAGTGTTTTAGTTTTTTAGCGTTTCAGCTTTTTACAACAATCAGTTTGTCGAGCTCCCGTTCAAGTGCTTGCTTTGCCTGCTCAGGGTCATCCATGCCCGAAATCACAAACTCCAAAACCTTCTGACCCTGGTTGCCTCGGCCGGCCCAGATCGCACGTATCAAATTGTACCTTGCGGACTCTTCATCCACATAGTCCTCCTTGGTTGCGCCGACTTCCCAACGGCATTGAAAGACTTGTGCGACACCCTCTGCGGTCTGAAACACGTAGCAGCGCATCGGCAACTCCACACCGTGGATATCCATCATCGCTAATTTTGGGCCGGAGAGGAGTTTTAGACCTTCAGCCGTCAAACATATTTCCGGGGTATGCCGTTTGGCGAGGTACCCCGCCACCCGGCCCGGCAACCAACTGAAGTAGAAAGCCTGCCACTGTGTTCCATCCGCCTCGGACCACGCGGCCTGTTTGCCTTCGTCAAAACGCAGCAGGTATTGCGTTTTTGAATCCATCGGAATGTCTCTCAACGTTTGGTTTGCCCGGGGAAAAGTCAGGGTCCAGGCCGGACCGGGTTTCAAGTGCGATTCGCGGATATGATACCAGAGTTGGACACCGGCCTCCACCAGGACCAGCCAAATCAGAAGGGAAGTGGCAAAGACACGGACATTGCTAAAAGCTGAAATTGGGAAATCAGAAAGTTGAAATAAATTTCTGTTTCCTTCGGCTCGTGAAGTGGCCTTGCCTGTTTCACCGGCCGCTTTGAGAGTTTCTGATTTGTTCTGTGTTTCTGCTTTCCCCGGCCCGTGAAATCTTGCTCGCCCAGTGGAATCGCTTCCGTATCCCACCGGGGTCTCTACTTCGCCGGGCTGCTTGCTGCTTTCTACTTTCTGCTTTCTCAAAAGCAATGCCAGTCCCCACAGCGCCAGGGTACAACAAATTGCGATCGTGATTCCCGCCTCGTCATGGTATTCGGAAATGGCGGCCACCCCTTTTTTCGCGGCGATCAGCGTCAGCAGCGACATGCGGCAGATGTTGAAGGCCATGGAGAAGAGAAACCCTAGCGGGACCAGCAGCCAGCGACGCCCGGCGCTCAACCGATAAAATTCCCCGAAGAAAAGGGATATCATCAGGCTGCTTTGAAACGATCGAATACCGCTGCACGCTTCATCAATTCCCACCATGCCGGTACCGACCTCGATAACATTGCCATGGGTCATCGCGGGTACGCCCAACCATCCGAGTAACTCGACCACGATGGCGGCGCTGGCCCGCGTCAGATGTTGAATGATGGGCTGCTCGACGAGTGACGGCCAGGGCACGGCGACCAAAAAGAAACAAATCGGAAACGCCAACTCTCTCAGCCAGCCTCGTCCCTTGCCCAGGTAAATGACACAGAGGGTGAGCCCGACGGCTTCGATCCCGAGCAACCACTGAATGGGATTCCATACCGGGACGGCGGCTTCGATCAATCGGGTCGGCAGGTAAAGAAAAGCGAGCGCAATTGCTAAAAACTGAAAAGCTGAAATTGGGAAAGCTGAAATAAACTTCTGTTCTGTGCTTTTGGAATTTCTGATTTGCTTTGCATTTCTGCTCTCTATTTCCTGCTTTCTGCTTTCGTCTTCGTCCACAACCCTCTGCCCTCCGATCTCCGAAAAGCCATGCCACCGTCGGATGAGCAGACCGATGCAGAGAAAAGGAACCAGCAGGCCGTAGCCATATTGCGGATTAGTAGTCCACTCCAGCCGTAGGTTATTGATGAGCCGAAACCATAAATAGGCAAGCGGAAACAGCACCAGCAACCATTTCCACTGAGCCGAACGCGCGGTGGAAGCCGACTGCTCTATTCCCGTTGAGATTGGTCTTGTCACAATTAAACGCTAAAACACTGAAACACTGAAACACCCGACCTCTGACTACCGATCACTGACCTCTGACCTCTGACCACTGATCTCCGACTTCCGACCTCCGACGGTGCTCGCCGCGTGACCGCTCTGCGGCTTTACGCGGATGTTGTTCCCAAAGCAACTAAAGCTAAAATGCTGAAAAGCTGATATGCTGAAAGGACTTAGCGTTCAATTACACGTTGCTTCACAAATACCGCCGGGTTGCCGCCGTAAATACCAAACGGTTCAAGGTCCTTGGCTGCCACTGAGCCTGCGGCCAAAACCGCGTGCGTGCCTACTCGGACGCCGGGACCAACCCAGGCGCCGGCGCCAATCCACGCGCCATCTTCCACGGTTATCGGCTTCACGATCAGGTCAAATGTCGGTGATTTGTAATTATGATTGCCGGTGCAGAGAAAGGCGCGCTGCGAAATGCTCACATTGTTTCCGATGGTGATGCGCTCCAGATTTAACAGCCAGCATTCTTCACCCAACCAGACATGGTCACCGATGGTCAGCTTCCAAGGAAAGGTGATTTTGACCTGGGGCTTAATGACCACACCACGGCCGATTTGGGCGCCAAATGCGCGCAAGATCGTTCGTTTGAGAGGCGACAAACAGAGGGGGCACAGCCGAAACAGGACCAGGCTGACAAGCAACCAAAGTGCCTCCCGCGGTTTGCTCGCACCGCGATCAAAGCGGGCTGCTGAATAGGATGAGAGATCAACATTCACAAAAACGCTAAAACGCTGACATTCTAAAAAGCTAACATTCTAAGGAGCTTAAATTTTGACACACGGACACGCTAAAATAATTTTCGCATTTTGAAGTTTCAGCTTTTCGGGATTTCAGCTTTCTGCTTTAGACGACACACCCCGGCTTCGCTCCATTCCCGAGCAGCCATTGGTAAACTTGAAGCAGCTCGCGCGCGATATGAGGCCAGGCAAATCTTTCGGCGACCAGGGCCCGTCCGCGCAAACCGGTGGATTCGAGATCGGAGATGGAAGACTGGGACAACGTAAGTAGACCTTGTGCTATGCTCTCCTCGTTTGGCTCGACGCGAATGGCTGCACGGGACGAGAACGCTTCCGGCAGGTTGCACTCGGGCGTCATGAGCACCGATTTGCCATAGGCCCATGCTTCCAATATCACCATCGGCAACCCCTCACTAAAGGATGGCAGGATGAAAGCATCACAGTGCTGGTAGCAGACCGATTTGGCCTCGTTGAATTGGGGACCAACGAAGACCACCGAGGCTGGAAATGCTGAAAGCTGAAATCTTGAAACGCTGAAATCAGTTTTCTGATTTCTGATTTCAGCTTTCGGGCTTGAGGTATCAGCAAACGAAAGTCCGATTTCACCGCAGAGCCGCTTGAGTTCGGCCTCGTGTCCGCCCTGGTCCCAGCCGGCGATTGCCAGAACCCACTCTTCTGCATTCTGCTTTCTGCTTTCTGCTTTCTGAACTTTACTCCATGCCCTTATCAGGTTGGCCAGTCCTTTTTTGGGATGGATGCGTCCCAGATAAAGCAGAACTTTCTGACCCGGCTCGATGTTATCCCTCCAAGGCGGTTTTTGGGTTTCTGGTTTCCCATTTTTCACTTCCGGCAAATCAATACCATTCGGGATGACGCAAATCGGATTGGGTAATCCAAACTGACGGATCGCCTGCGCCTCCGCGTCGCACAGGGCACGGATGCAAGCCGCACTCCGCAGATGTTTTCGCTCATAACACAGCAGCGCCAGACGCTTCTTCCAAGCCGAATTTTTGATCGCCCACGGGTCAAGCATGCCGTGAGGGGCAATGATTTCCGGCTTTTTATGTGTGTAACTCCATTCGAAAGCGTAACGTGAAGGCCATTTCCAAAGGCCGGCCCGATAGACCAGTTCTGCGGACTCGTCGAGTAACGCGCGATAAAGTCCCGCCGAACGTCCCAGGAACGCGGGCACATCCGCGGAAAAAGCGCGGGGCGTGAGCGGTCTCCAGGCAGGTGCATCTGCACTGGCGAATTCATCGTTCAAGCCAAAAACGGTCGCATTGACACCCAGGGGGACCAATGCCTGATGAAGCCGACGTTCGGCATCAAACAATCCACCGTTGGCCCGTGAAATGGAATCAATGACGACGTTGACTTTCAACGGGCGATCAGTGCTTTTAACAATAAACGGTCCACGATGCCGACTCCTCTTGGGCCAACCTCTATCGCTTTCTCTGCGGCAGATTTCAGTCCCTCCGCAAATCTTTCCGGTCCCCAATGGGAAATGAGGCCGGCGCTTTCAGCGCCAAATTCTGAAAGCGGAAAGTTGAAAACAGAAATTTTTGACATCAGATTCGCCAACTGCTCGACATCATACGGATCAAAGGTAAAGCCGTTGACGCCGTCCTTTACCAAGTCCATCGCACAACCACAGCGATTGGAAACCAGCACCGGCAACCCACTGGCCATCGCCTCATTCACCACGAGGCCCCATTGCTCCGTCGTGCTCGCATGAACAAAAGCCGAGGCCAGACCGTAATACACCGGCAATTCACCGTATTGCTTGAAGCCGGGCAACAGCACGCAGTGCTGCAAGCCGAGGTCAGCGATCAGGTGACAGAGGTCTGGTTTCAACGGGCCATCGCCGAGAAGGACCAGGGACCACGCATTCTTAAAAGCTGAAATTGGGAAAGCTGAAAGCTGAAATTTATTTCTGATTTCTGATCTCTGATTTCTGATCTCTCCATTGGCAGCAAGCTGCCTGTACCGCGCATACGCCTGCAACAACCGCGACAGATTCTTTTTCTCGACGAACCGCGCGCTCGCCAGGAAATATCTCTCCGGCAACCCATATTTATTTCTGCTTTCTATTTTCAGCTTTTCAGTTTTTAGCATTTCAGTTTTTTCCTGGAAATAACGGTTGTCCACCGCGTCATAGCCCAAAAACATACGCTCCGCCGGCATGCCCAGCTTGACCATGTAATCCTTGTGCGGAGTTCCGCCTACGAGCCCTCCCGAGCAAGGGCAGACGACTTGCCGCTTCAACGCCTCCTTCCACCAGTTGCGTTTGCCGTCCCATTCCGTGGATTCAGACATCATCACCGCGGGGATACTTCTCGTCTGGCACCAACCGGCGGCAGCCAGCGAACACCGGTCAGACCAGCCCGGAATCGCGACGACCTGCGGGCGCACCTCGTCCAAAACTTCGTGCACCCGGCTGACCACCCGGCGGCCAGGCAATTCCTCAACTGCTTCTCCAGAGAATAGTGTCCGTCGCAGAAATCCATCAGTGCCTTGGACAAAATCCCAGGCGTAAGTCCGGTCCACATCCGAGAATTCAATCGCCGTAATGCGCAGGCGGGACCCTGCGGCCTTGAGTCGGGCATAATGGTAAGGCCCGATGCGATGGAAAAGGACAGCGACGTGCAGCCCCCCATCCTTCGGCACACCGTCCTGCCCGGCTGCCTGTTTCACTAACCCCCCCGGGACCGTTGTGATGGATTGTGTCATAGACCACGTGGAAACCGTCGTCGTTGCCATGGATCAACGCGCGAGGTCCGGACGGTCCGTGCTGGCCACGGTTTTCTGTGCTGAATCTTACATACCGTTGCCGGTTTCCGCTGACCTAAACGAGTAGAAGAAATGGCTTTTCTGCTGTCAGCCGGACTTCGCTGGATACGCCGTTTATAGTCGAACCACCAGACCAGTAAAGCACCGAAAACAAACGGATAGAGTGTGATAAGCGTGATATCTCGTCCCAAGTTAAACGTCAGGATCATCCCAAGTGCATACAAAGGCAAACGACCAAGCTCATGAATGTGAAGGTCCAGGCGGGCCAGAACGACCACCCAAACACTCATCAGCAGGGCGGCGAAGGCCGGTCCCAGGATGCGACCAAAATTCACCACGCCCTGGCCAATCATGCCGGTGGAAATCGTGGCATATACGCCGGCCGCGCCTGCCTCCCCTCCTCCCTGGCCCCGGGCAATGGCGTAATCAATACCAATCAGCGGTTTTCCCGGCCATAATACGCGCGGAATGGGATTTACCATTTCGGCGAAGTAACGCGCTCCCCAGTTGGGTTTGTAAGTCCCGTTCTCAATGAACGTGTTGATCCAGCATAATTCTTCATACATGTTCAAACCTTCGTGGTGGACTTTTTCGTCGGTGTCCAAGGTAAACCCCTTTTCTTTGAGAGCTTCAACGATGCTCATGTCGGAGCGGTTGGCGATGACAAATCCCATCCAGGCGTTCACCAAGAGAAAACAACCGCCGAGCACCGCAAATCGCTTCAGCATACTTCCGCGCAATCGCAAAAACACCCAGCTTAAAACACCGGGGATGACGACGGCCAGCATCGTATTGCGGGTGCGGTTAAAAATAAAATAAGGCCAGGACAATACGCATCCCAACAATGCCCATCCGCGAATTCGACGATCGGTGGAAAGTGCCGCCACGACTCCAAAGATACCGGCAACCAACAATTGAAGATAAAGGGCTATGATAGAGAGAAAATCAA
>DATJXK010000060.1:0-30819 GCA_035500235.1 Pseudomonadales bacterium
GAAATCGCTGGCGATTCGTCATTTACGTTGAAAATAAGGGGAAAATCGCGCTTCGGCGAGATTCGTTTTTTAGGGCGCCATAACCATATGAAAATCCATGCAACTTTAAGCGAATCCCGGTTTTTAATTTAACATGAACAACAACGAGCTGCCTCAAGATGCTCAAAAGCGAATGCGGGAGTTTTTGACCCGCCTGCCGGACGTGCCGGTGGCCTCCAATTTCACCGCGCGGGTGATGCAAGCGATTGAACTGGAAGAAAGACGCCAGTCGCGCTGGCGGCTTTTTGGGTGGCGCTGGCGCGTGGTTATTCCGCGCACGGCTACAGCCACAGTCATCGTGGGTCTGGCTTCGTTCACGTTTTACCAACACGAGATTTATATCCAGCAGGTGGCCCTGGCGAAAAGCGCCGCGCTGGTGGCGTCCCAACAGATGCCCAGCATGGACGCGCTGAAAAATTTTGACGCGATCCAGCGCATGGGCCAGACGGCGCATCCGGATAATGAACTGCTGGCGCTGGCTTCTGACATGCAATGAACGGTTTTCACCAGAGGCGGGTTTGGCTGGCTTCTTTTGCCGCGATGGCAATGACCGTTTTTTCGGCCACCGCCCAAACCAGCACCAATCTGATCGTACACACCAAGCCGGCGGCGGTGCCGGCAGCCCTCATGCCGCCGCCTTCACCGATTGATTATTTCCGCCATTTGCTTGTGCTCTCGCCGCAACAGCGCGAGTCGGCGCTGGCCGGCAAATCGCCAGTGGTGCGCACGAAGATTTTGGCGAAGGTCAATGAATACGCGGCGCTGGATCCGAATGAACGGGAAGTGCGCCTGGAGGCCACGGAATTGCGCTGGTACCTGGTGCCGTTGATGCACGCGGCGCCGGCCGATCGCGATACGCAACTGGCCCGGGTGCCCGTGAATATCCGCGTGATCGTCACGACGCGCCTGATGCAATGGGAAATTTTGCCGCCGGGATTGCAACGGGAATTTTTGGAGAATGAGCATGTCCTTGGCTATTTTTCCGGTTTAGACAGCACGAATAATCCCGCCGGGGCCACGGCGCCGACCAGCGATGAGCAGTCGCGCTGGGATGCATTGCCCGCGAGCGAACGCAACGCCATGCTGGGACAATTCAACCAGTTTTTTGCGTTGTCACCGGCGGAAAAGCAAAAGGCGATCGGCGGGTTGTCCAATATTGAACGGGCGCAGATGGAAAAAGTCATCGGGACACTCAACGGTTTGCCGCCGTTGCAGCGTGCTCAATGCCTGCGGGCTTGCGCGAAATTTGCCAGCATGACTCCGCAGCAGCGCGCGGAGTTCATGAAAGACGCCCAGCGCTGGTCGGAGATGTCTCCCGCAGAGCGCAAAGCATGGGCGGACCTTGCCACGCATGTGCCCGAATGGGCGCCGGCTGCGACGCCGTCTGTGCTCATGCCGCCTGCGATGCCCGCGATGCCTCCGGTGCATCCGAATTTTCATCCGCTCAACGCGACGAATCATAGCTAAAGTTCCCGCGTAATTTGTTTGTTTACTGGTTTTCAAACCCGTGGAGATTCGCGTAAAATTCCCCCGTGTATCCGATTGCGCTTAAACTCGGCCCGCTGACCATCCATTCGTATGGAATCATGGTCGCCCTGGCCTTTCTCTTCGGCTACTGGACGGCCACGTTGCGCGCCCGCCGTGAAAATATTTCGAGCGACGCCATTATCACTGTGGTTACCTGGCTGATGGTGGGTTCCATCATAGGGGCGAGGGCTGTTTATGTGACGACGTATTGGCACGAGGAATTTGCGGGCCAACCGTGGACGGAAATTTTCGCGATTTGGCATGGTGGATTGGTTTATTACGGCGGGCTGATCGGCGGGCTCGTGGCCGGGGCGCTGTGCCTCTGGTGGAAGAGACTGCCGTTTTGGAAGACGGCCGATGTGCTGGCGCCGAGCATTGCGCTGGGGAGTTTTTTTGGCCGCGCCGGCTGCCTGCTCAATGGCTGTTGTTACGGACGGCCAACGGATTTGCCGTGGGCCATCAAGTTCACCAATCCCCTGGCGCACGAGCTTTCCAACACGCCGCTCAATGTGCCAGTCCATCCGACGCAGATTTACGACGGTCTCCTAAACCTGGCGCTTTACGCTTTTCTCGCCTGGCTGTTCCGGCACAAAAAGTTCGATGGGGAAATTATCGCCACGTACCTGATTTGTTATGCGATTACGCGTTCGATTGTGGAGCATTTTCGCGGAGACTATTCGAACCTGCATTATCACTTCGGGCTCACACCGGCGCAGTGGGTGAGCGTGCCGATGTTTATCATTGGCCTCGCGCTCGCCGCGTTTTTGTATCGGCGCACGGAAGTGAAACCGGCCGAACCAATGCGGTGAGCCATCAGTGTGCTTCTTAAAAATGCCCAAAACAAGAACCCTCACCTCACCCTTTACCCTCTCCCCTCCCATCGGATGGGAGCGGAGAGGGAACAGCATTCGGATGCAAACTGTATTTGCAACTCCCACGGCCAAGCCAGTTGAAGGGATGTTTCTGTAATCCAAAACTAGCATGGTGAGTCCTTGCATCTTCATCGCCGGGCCGACGGCCGTAGGGAAATCTGAAATCGCCCTTGCGCTGGCGGAAAAAACCGGCGGCGAAATTATTTCCGTGGATTCCATGCAGGTCTATCGCGGGCTGGACATCGGCACGGCCAAGCCGGATGCCGCGACGCAAAAGAGAATCCGGCATCACCTGATAGACGTATGCGATTTGAATGAGCCGTTTGACGCGGCGAAGTTTGTGCAATTGGCGAACCGCGCCGTGGCGGAAATTCAATCGCGGAATAAAACTCCGATTTTTTGCGGCGGCACGGGACTGTACTTTAAGGCGTTTCTGGATGGACTGGGCGAGGCGCCGCCGGCTGATCCGAAGTTGCGCGCGGAACTCGAAGCGGCACCGTTGGAGGAACTGTTGAAGGAGTTAAACGAACGCGATCCTGATGCTTACGCGAAGATCGATAAAAAAAATCCACGGCGAGTTATCCGCGCGGTGGAAGTGATTCGCACAACGGGCAAATCTTTTTCCAGCCAGCGCGCCAATTGGACGGAACGACCGGCGGGCAACGGGCCTTTATATTTGTTCAAGCGTTCAACCAGCGATTTGCAGCGACGGATTAATATTCGCGTGGAAGAAATGTTTCGCCAGGGTTTGGTGGAGGAGACGCGGGAATTGCTGAAGCGCGGCCTCGCGGAAAATAAATACGCGATGCAGGCCATCGGCTACCGGCAGGTGGTGGAGCACTTGCGCGGCGAACATACACTTCCGGAAACCATCGAGCTGATAAAAATTCGCACGCGGCAGTTTGCGAAGCGGCAGCTGACATGGTTTCGCCGACACGGAAATTGCCAGTGGGTTGAATTGAAGCCGGAGCAGACGGCGCAGGAGACTTTGGGTATATTCGCGGGAAAGGCTTAACATCCTTAACATTGTTGATTCTCAGGCATTTAAGGCTTAACACTATCCTTAACAAAATGGAGAGCATCCTTAACATCGTTGATAGCCAATGACTTAAGGCTTAACATTAACGATAAGGGAAATGTTTCAGTTTGGATTGTAACCGCAGATAGGATGCGCGCTGTCGTGCGGCTTCGCAATTAGCGGCTTATATTTTGGAGACATTACCCGGGGTGCCCCGAAAGCTTTCGGGGTTACCCCGGGCTAATATCGTGAACCCTTTCAGGGTTCTCAGTAAGCGGCTGCGCCAGATATTTTAAAGTCAGAGCCAGGGCCGCAACACTCATGCCAATATTAACTCCCCCTCGGTCGTTTGACGATTACTTCCACCTCGGCCTTGTTTTTGGCGATGTTGTTTGCGGGCAAAATGCCGCGCCACGCCACGTTCGGATAAACGACCGCGCCGCGGCCGAGGATGCTGCCGGGGTTCAGCACGGCGTTGCAGCCGACTTCCGCGGTGTCGCCGAGCAGCGCGCCGAATTTTCGCAGGCCGGTGTCGAACGGTTTGCCGTCGATTTCCACGGTGATGTTGCCGGGGAAAACCTTGAAGTTGGAAATCTTAACGCCTGCGCCCAGGTGCGCTTTGTACCCGAGAATCGAATCGCCGACGTAATTGAAATGCGGCACGGCGGCGTGGTTGAACAGCAGCGAGTTTTTTAGTTCCGATGAATTGCCCACGACGCAGTTATCGCCGATGATAACGTTCTCGCGGAGGTAGGCGTTGTGGCGGATTTGGCAGTTCTTCCCGATGATGGCCGGGCCTTTAATCATGACACCATCTTCGACAACTGTGCCTTCGCCGATAAAGACGTCATCGCCGACGTATGCCACGCCGTCACATTTATTTTTCAGCTCGGGTTTGAGGTTCGCCTTGAGGTAGCTTTCGATTTTTTTGAGGGCGTCCCAGGCGTACTGGCAGCCGTCAAAAATCGCGGCGTGTTCGGTCTGTTTCAGGTCAAACAAATCGGCTGGCTTGAACATGCGCGGAAATTAAGCGAAAGGGGCGCGGGGGAAAAGCGAAATGCGTTTGAGTTCGTCCCGGGTTAGTTTCCGGGGAACACTTCTTGCGCCATCATGTTTGTCTGGTCAATGGTGATCGTCGCGGATTCGCCTGCGCTGATAGTCACGGTTTGCAACGGCAATTGAGTCCAGCCACTACTCATGTTCCCATTAAAGGGAACGATGAGGCATACCTGACGTTTACCCGGCGGCACTTGCGGAAAAGTGAAATGGCCATTGCTATCCGTTTTTGCTTGAAACGCTGAATCACAGCTTATCCGGTTGAAACTTTTCGGATCGTATTGGAGGGAGAGCGTACGATCGGGCAGCGGCTGGCCGTTTGTCTCATAAGTCCCTTCCAGCCGGCCCCAGGGGAGTAGATTGATGGTGGGATTGGCGGCCAGTTCAGAGGGCGTCGCTTCGGCAAATCCCTGCGGGCTGGCGACAATAATTTTTTCAATAGTGTCATCGGGTGGCAGTTGAAATTGGCCCTGGTTATCGGTCACCAGGAGTGAGCCGCCGGATTGAATATTTCCTCGCGAAAATCCTCCCGGAATAAGGGACAATCGTGAGCTGGCCGACACCAGGCCGACATCCGCCTGGGCAGCAGGTTGATCATTGGTCGAGAGCACTGTTACTTCGAGCACCGGGGCAGGCGTGAGCGCCACATCGAAGCGGGCGGATCCCTCGGTGGCGGGAACGACGCGGGTGATGAAGGGCGCGTAACCATCGGCCTCAAACTTGAAGATAAAAGTAGGATCTTTGACTCCGCCCAGCACTTGCTCTTCATACGTGTACTGAAATTTGCCGCCGTCAAAGCTGAGCCAAAAACGATCAATCGTGCTCCAAACGGCGTTGGTCGTGTTGTCGGAGTAATCAATATTTGGCCAGCCAGTAATGATGCGAAATTTTGGAATCGGCTGCCCGGTAGTGGCATCAACAACGGTGCCGGCAATCGTCAGGCCCTGCTGGAGAGTGACGACGTGTTCAACGCCGTCCGCCGGGACTTTTACTTCGTTGTTCCTCATGTAACCGGCAGCGGCTATTTCAAAAGTCAAATCACCTTCAGGACAATTGTCCCATTCGAGGCGGCCGTTTTTATCGGTCTTCCTATAAAAATCAACCTGTGTTGCCGCATATTTCTCCGGATCGTTTGGATCGTACTGATGGTTGGGAAATGCGTCGTACCAGACATCGGCTTTAGGAATGGGATCTCCATTAGAATTCACCAGACGCAGCTTGAGCGTTTTGCCAGGCTGGAGCACAAGGTCGTAAGGGCCGGAATTATTGGCGAGATTCACTTTTATTGTCGTCGCGGCAAAACCCTTGGCCTGGGCGGTTAACAGCGTCCGTTCGGGATTGCATCCGGCAATCGAGAAAGTGCCATCACCCAGGCTTTTGGAAGTGCGGGAAGTATTCATGCTAACATGACCGACCAGTATCTCGGCATCGGCTACAGGGTTTCCACCTGAATCTTTTACTGTGCCGCGCACGACAACTGCGCGGCCCAAAGTGAATACGTAAGTGCCATCGAGCAATTGCTTTTGGGTGGGATCCGGGGCGGAAGATTCGAGGCTGGCCAGCACAAAGTCAGGATGCTTCGCGCTGCCATCGAGGTGCCGGACGGCGGCTTTTCCTATGCGATTGATCTGCCAGTGACCCTGGCTGTCCGTAGTCGCTGTTTCATAATACGGCCAACTGAAATCATCACTTTGAGGGCTTGCTTGCGAAGCGATATCAGCCCGGTCATTGAAGCCAACCTCAGCACCCGATACCGGATGACCATCCGGGTCCACCACTGTTCCGCCAATGGGCACGGCGCGGTTCACTTTCAAGGTGTATTGAGCGGGAATTTGTTCGCCGTGGTCGGTTTTCCAGTCCAGAAGGGTATCGGCGAAGCCGTCGCGCTCGCTGACAAGCATCAGTTCGGTGGTGTTGTTCGGCACAGGAACTTTGCAAACGCCCATGCGTGTGGTTATGAGCGGCTTTTTGTGTTTCACTTTCCCTTTGGCCCAAATCCAATAATCCAGTTCCACATTGGGAATGGGCTGCCCGCTGTCTGCGGTGACAATATTGAGCAAGAGCACATTGCTTGTCGTACTAGTATCATTGTTTTGCGATGTGGAAGCCGTGGGCATGGCCGGGGCTTGATTGCTGGACAAGGTATTGGTCGGAGCGGCCAATGCAACCGTTGGCGCTAATGAATTTTTCGGTTGATTCGTGGAACCTGGCCTATACCCCAGGTATAGCCACAGCGCCACTGCCGCGATGGTCCCTCCCAGGGCAATTCTAAATGTTGTCGATCGGCTGAGATGCAGCAGGGTCCAGCCCAAGCCGGCCTGGGTGGCCGCACCGGCCAGCGCAATCCTGGCGATCTTCGATACCAATTCTGCCGGTGCGGCACAGACCCCCTTGCTCGCCAGAAGGCCCGATAAAATCACCACGCTCAATGTCACGCCGCGTTCCGTGAGCAGCGCGCGCAGTTTCTCCAGCGCGCGACTGACACGCTTTTGCGCCGCGTCATCGCTGATGCCCATAGCTGCGCCGATGGCGCGGAAATCGCGCCGCTCGAAAAAACGCAGCAGGACGGCCTGGCGGTCGGATGGTTCGAGGGCTTCAATCGTGTCATCCAATACGGGCGCCAATTGTTGCCAAAGGGCGTCGGAAGATTCTGAGGTTGCATTCATTTGAGCGGCTTCCTGTTCACGAATCTGCCGGCGCCTCTCACCACGAACCGCGTTGGAGGCAACGAAACCCGTGTACCGGTACAGCCAGCCGCCGAGCATGGCCACATCGCGGAGAGATTTCGCTTTGCGCGCAAGGTCGGTAAACACCGTTTGCGTGACGTCCTGGGCCAGGGCAGAGTCCCCGTTCACACGGCGCATCGCGGCGGAATAAACGAAGTCGATGTATTGTTCGACCAGTTTGCGAAAGGCCGCTTCGTCACCGCGGTCGGCGTAATCACGGAGCAACTTCAGGCTGTCGGTCAGATTCATTTCATCCATAAGAAGCCGCAGACGCCTGAAATCCGACAACGTTTCCTGTGTGGAAAATCTTTAAACGTTGAATTGACATGGTAGGGCCGCGCTGCGTCGCGGCCGTTTTTAGCGGCTAATGCCATCGAATTTCATGAACTTTTCCCTGATAAGGCCAGTCTTCTGGTCTTGCCACCAAACCAGCTCGCACTGGATTTTCGCAGACATACCGCCACTTTTGGGAATAATTCTCTCCGTCACGTAAACGGTGATGAAATCCCGCACGTTGAAATCTTCTCGCCTCAGCGCAGGACATAGAGAGCCGGTCTTTCCAGAAGGCTATCCAGTCTTCGATAGTAAATTTTAAGTCGTGTGGTGCGTAGAAAAGATGCAGGTGATCCGGCATGAGAACATAGTCACTTACCAGCCATGCCGTAGCTGTATGAAGCCAAATGTCGTGCAAGGTCTGGTGAACGATCGCCTGCGCGAGCCAGCGTTTGCGGTCTTCGGTGCAAACGGTCAGAAAAACCCAATTCGGTCCCGCGAGTGAAATGCGTACGCCCTTGGCTGGAGTATGTCTTACTGGCAATGGGGTATCGGGCATCAAGATGAAAAGTTAGTGGCTCGTCGCCGTGTGTCCAATTTATTTTTATGCGGCCGCGACGCAGCGCGGCCCTACCGTGACTCACGACATCCTTGCCGGTTAAGCGTTGCAACCTTCCACATCCGTGACTAATTTTAAACGTTGGAGCGGTTGCTGATGTCTTAAAACCAACATCTGAAAAGCATTTATGACATTCGGTGAATTCCTATCACACCAGGATGCAGGTGACGTATTGATATTTGCGTTTTATTATCTACCAAGTTTAATTGTAGCGTTTTTCGCAATTCTTATCCCAACTGCTTTTTTTGCGATTAGGAAAAGTTTGAATTGGAACTACGTGTTTATTTTAACTGTCTCGGCCATCTGCTGTTGGGGAATTTATTCTATATCAATGGCTTCGCAATACATGACATTGGCTTTACTCGGCTCCGAATCCTCCGAGGCGGCTGAATTCGCGTACCAAAAATCTTTCAAACCGAATTTACATCAAGCAATTAATCTGGCGGTTAGTAGCCCGGGATGGGAAGTGGAAGAGACTTCAGGACAAAATGTAAGATTTTATGCGGCGTGTCGTATTGCTGATATATTGGCTTCAAGCAACCCAGATTTCCAAAACACAACCCTGGAAAAAGTTCAAAATGCGTCTATTGTTACGGCCGGCTTTTTTGGGACTAACTCAATAAACGGCAACTTTTTCGTTCCAAACCGGACCCAGCCGGAACTTTCGGTGGCAGACATTATTCGAATACGGCTAATGGAGCTCGAAAATAGCCGGGCAAATAGAACTGTCGTGGTTCGCGCCCATTGATTGTTTTACTTGTTTGTAAGACATCGCAACCATCTTCGGCCGCGACGCAGCGCGGCCCTACCGTGACTCATGACATTTGGCACAGGAGCACGCGCGCGTGGTGCGGCCCTATCACGGGAATTTTAAATGTGACCGATTGTTCTCGAATTGCTACGCTGCCCCCTCACCCCGCCCTCTCCCCCGGTGGGGGCGAGGGAGAACTAGCATCACATCCAATCAATAGTCTTAGTAGATTGGACAGCTTTATCTTTTCTACAAAGCAATATTGCAACCCGGTGTACCTGTGACTAATTTTAGCCGCCAAAATTAACGCACCCTATGCCTGAAGATTTATCGCTTCGCTCGCGCCCGCCCCTGGAGCGCATGTTGCGCATACACCAGGCCGTGCAGTCCGGCAAGTTTCCGAACGCCTCTTCGCTCGCGCAAGAAATCGAAGTGGCGACCAAGACCATCCATCGCGATATAGAATTCATGCGCGATCGCATGAACCTGCCGATCCAGTTCAATATCGCGCGCAACGGCTATTTTTACGACGGCGAGGTCAGCGCCTTTCCCACGCTACAAATCACCGAGGGCGAACTTTTCGCACTGGTCGTCGCGGAAAAGGCGCTGCAACAATATCGCGGCACCAGCTTCGAGCGCCCGCTGCTCTCGGCGATTAAAAAAATGGAGCAATCACTGCCGGATACGATTTCGCTGAACCTCGCGGACGTAGGCCAGACAATTTCTTTTCGCACGCGCGTGGAGCCGATCCTGGATTTAAAGATTTTCGACGCGCTGGCCCGGGCCGTGGCGGCGCGGCAGCAGCTGGAGCTGGATTATCGCAAGCCCGGCGCGGGGAAATCCGAGGCGCGCGTCGTGGATCCGTATCACCTGGCGAACATCAATGGGGAATGGTTCCTGTTCGCGTTCGACCACGCGCGCAAGGACATCCGGAAATTTGTGCCCGCGCGCATTCGGGGCATCCAGCCGACGGGAAAGATTTTCGAGCGCTCCAAAAAATTCTCGCTCGAAAAGGAACTCCGCGACAGTTTTGGCGTCCATTCGGGCGAGGGTGAATTTGACGTGGTCATTCGCTTCAGCGCCCGCGCGGCGGATTACATTCGCGAGAAGAAATGGCACGAATCGCAACGCCTGCAGGAGATGAAAAATGGCGGCGTGGAATTACACCTGAAACTTTCCAGCATTATTGAAATCGAACGCTGGGTGTTGAGTTGGGGTGGCGATGCGAAGGTGATTAAGCCGAGGGAACTGGCGGAGGCGGTAAAGGAATCGGCCAATAAAATTTTGCAATCGGTCTAGCGGTGAAATCCAAAGAGCCCGTAAGAAAAGCGGCAGAGGACTGCCGCACTCCAAGACGCAAGCGCATTTCGGAAAATCGTTGCCGTTTTTTACAACTCAAAAAACACCCGCAGCCTATGCAAGAAACCTTCCGTGTACTGTTTTTGTTTCTGGACCATCTCGGTTTTGGGTGTAGAGGTGAGGATGCCTTCGGTTTCCATGCGGCGTTTGGCGAGCAATTCTCCGAGTTGCGTCACGAGCTGCGGATTTTCCTTGAGACTTTTTTGGAGCACGGCCTTGCCGATTTCCACCACTTCACAATCCGTGACGGCCGAGACCGTCGCGCTGCGCGGTTCGCCGGTGAGGAGCGACATTTCGCCGAAACAATCGCCCGACGCGAGTGTGGCCACGTGCGCCTGCACGCCGTCGCGCGACGCCGTCACATCCGCCTTGCCCTGCACCAGGATGAACATGGATTCGCCGTGCTCGCCCTGCTGGATGATGCGTTCGCCGCGCCCGAAATGGATGGCCTGCCCGCGCGGCAAGAGCGCATCCAATTGCACGTCGGTAAAGGATTTGAACAGCGGCTGCTCGCGCAACATGACCCGCGCGGTGCTTTGCACGTCGTGCTGCTTGTCGCGGGACGGCCGTTCGATTTGCACGGTGCGCATGGGAAACGGCATCCGAATACCGTGACGGCGCAGGCCGTACCAAATGTTGGTGCGAATCGCATCGCACGTCTCCAAATAGGTTGAATGGTCTTCCAGGAAGAATTTGACTTCGTATTCGATGCTCGAATCACCGAAATTTTTCAAATACACCTTCGGCTTGGGCTCCGGCATAATGCCGCGCGCGTTGTTCGTGGCGTGCAGCAGCACGTCCTTCACCCGCGTGGGCGGCGCGGAATATTCGATGCCCACAGAAATGCGCATCGCGTGCCGGCGCACGGGGCGGTTGAGATTGACGATATTCTGCGCGGCCATTTGCCGGTGCGGAATCTCAATCATGATGTCATCCATCGTCCGCAACCGGGTCGCGCGCCAGTTGATTTCGATGACCTCGGCGTACTTGCCATCCACCATGAGCCAATCGCCATGCTTGTAAGGTTTGCCCGCCTGCAACGTGAGGCCGGAGATGATGTTGCCCGCGGAATCCTGCATGGCAAAACCGACGATGACTACGAGGATGCCCGGCGCGATGAGCAGGCCGTTAATGGTCTGGTGATAACCGAAGCGCAGCACGAGGAAGAACGCCAGCAAGAGAATGACGATGCGCAAGACCTCCACGAGGAACTTCGGCACTTCGACGTTATGCTGTTGCTTGAAATAAAAATCCCAAAGGTAGCGGTCCACCAGGGCGATGAGAAAAACCGAGCAGAAAATAAGCGTCACCCATTCCGCATGATAAAGAAACGGCCAATCGAGCCGAAGGAAGAGCCCGGAAAAATAAATCGCGACGCCGAGCGCAAAGGGATGGTACAGCCAGCCGAGCTGGACGCCGCGACGGCGTTTCAGCCAGCGTCCCAGCAGGAGCATGAGGCAGAACAGGCCGGGGACAGACAACGCGAAAAGCAGCACTTGCATTTCCGGCGACAAGCCCGTGGCCGCGGTCCCGGTCGTATCAACGATGTTTGTCCCGTCGTTCAAGGTCAGTGCGAGAGTAAACGGATTTTGACGGGACGGCAACCATGGCGGTGAACAGGCAGCGGCGAAGCTCGCCCCCTCACCCCTGCGCTGACTCGCTCGCGCCCGCTCGCTCGGCCTTGCAGGCCTTCGTTCCGCTCTGCGGAACAAATTCCTTTCGCTGCTTCCCGAGCAGCTCAAGTCTCCCCCGATGGGGGCGAGGGAGGAGGAGCTCTGCATTCGTTCTTAAAATCGCACGCCATTGTACGTGACGGGCTGCGTACTGGAGCCTATGATTTTGTTAATAGCAGAATGAAAATCGTCATTCTTGATGGGCACGCGGCCAATCCCGGGGATTTGAGCTGGGACGAATTTGCCAAACTCGGCGAGCTTGAAGTCTTTGACCGCACGCCAAAGGATCAAATCGTCGGCCGCCTGCAAGGCGTGGCCATAGCTCTCACCAATAAAGCTGTCCTGGATCGTGCCGTCATCTCCGCGCTTCCGGATTTGCGATTCATCGGCGTCACGGCCACGGGCTATAATGTCGTGGACATTGCGGCGGCACGGGAACGGGGCATCGTCGTCTGCAACGTGCCGGAGTACAGCACGCCGGATGTAGCGCAGTTTGTTTTTGCCCTGCTGCTGGAGCTGACGAACCGCATCGGGCACCATGCGGAAACCGTGCGCGCTGGAAAATGGAGCCAGTCGCGGGATTTTTGTTATTGGGATTTCCCGCTCGTTGGGTTGTCCGGCCTCACACTGGGCATTATTGGTTATGGCCGCATTGGCCGCACCGTAAGTCACATCGGGCAGGCCTTTGGGATGAAGGTACTGGCGATGCGCCGTAGCGCATCAACGAATGCGGAAAGCGATGGCGTCCGCTACGCCGATCTCGACACGCTCTTAAGCGAGAGCGACGTCGTGACGCTGCATTGTCCGCTCACGCCGGAAACTGACCGGATGGTGAATGCGGGGTTTTTGGGAAAGATGAAGCGAACGGCTTTCCTGATTAACACCGCCCGCGGTGGTCTTGTCGATGAAGCGGCCCTTGCCGAAGCACTGAACCATGGACGCATCGCCGGGGCCGGGTTGGACGTGCTTTCCGCTGAACCGCCGTCGCTGGACAATCCGCTCTTGAACGCGAAAAACTGTATCATTACTCCGCATATTGCCTGGGCGACAAAGACGGCGCGCGCCCGGCTGCTGCAAATCACGGGGGAAAACATTCGCGCGTGGTTGAACGGGAAGGCGCAGAATGTGGTTAATAACAAATAACATGGGAATGTTCGACCATTTTGAGCCTGTTCCAACCCTGCATTGTCCAAATTGCGGAGCAGAGTTGCAGGGCTGGCAGAGTAAACCAGAAGGTTGCAATCTATTTCTTTGGCGGCAGGGCGAGGTAGCCCCGGTTTCACACGTCGTTGATGAGCAATGGCAGTGGACGCGTGAGCGTTTAGCTACAGTGCGATTGCCAGAATCAGAGTTTCAGATTTACACTTCATGCCGATGCCAAAAGCGTTATTTGGCAGATTGTCGTTGTGCCGATTCAGTTTGGGTTGAGACAAGATTGAGAAATGATGACGCCTAAGAAACTTTTTTCTTTTTTGCGTTCTTCTGCGGCGATTCACCTTCGCTTTTCCCGCTTGCAGTCCCCGACGCTGTGGCTTTGAATCGTTGACCTCATGAAGCCAAAACCATCACTCGATAAATTTGGGGCGTTATTTGTGCGGAAACTGCGCGACCGAATGCTGGACGATTTGGAGAAGCTTTTGCGTGGTGAAAGCAAGGCCCGCAACGACCAGAAATTTCAGAGCCAGCTTTCGAGTTTCACCGGGGAGCAGAAGCAAGCCGTCCGTGATGCGGTCGATGAGCTGATTAAAGCCGGCATGCACGATTTGCTTTTTGCGATCCAGGAGGAGGCTGATTCCAATGGCTCTTTCAAGATATTGGTGGATGGCCAGGAAGTCGCGAAGCTTTCCGACGGCTTGCATGGCGAGATTTTTGGCGATGAAGGATGGATTGTTCGTTTCAGCAAACATCCCTGCCCGTCAGAGATTGAAGGATCTAAGCGGGCCAGGGAATTTATTGCCAATTGGATGAAGGTGCGGCCTCCCGGCCTGGGCGAGCAGCCGGAATCGAAATAATTTCAAACTGCGGGTGGCACAATCGCTAATGCTTTTCCTTTTCCAACAATACGACCGCCTTCGTTTAATTGAATCGGCATTTCGGTAGAAACAAGATCTTTGCATTGCTCCCAAAACATAAGCTCAAGTCCCACCTCGTATTCTTTGCCCAATTCAAACAATTGTTCGGGAATCGCGCTCCATACTACGCACGAAGTCAATTGATCACCTACCTTCAATTGTGGTCTGACACCTGACATGGGAGCACTTCTCCGCCCGCCTTCTTCGGCCGTAAGAAAGGTCACTTTTGCTTTTATCTGTGCTTTTTCAATCATGCCAACTCCACAACTTCTCGATCAATTGCAGGCGCATCGCCGGTTTTTTTCCCGTTAATCCGGCATGCCCGAGCGAAGATAAAACAGCGACGCCCAGACGCGGCCGGTTTCGCCCCGGCTGATCAAGTCCGCCGGGCTGCGGTTTTCAAACTCATCCATCTCCGTGAGCAGCCACGGGCCGATTTCCCTGGGCTTCATCAGTTGCTTGAGCTCGCTATACAGGCTCTCCACCTCGCGCAGTTTGGCGGCATAAACGGGGCTGATGGGGTCGCCCGATTCCCAATTCACAATCGCGCGGTCGGACGCGTTCATCACGCGTGCCAGTTGGTTGCGGCTCCAGCCTAAATCGGCTCGCAGCCGGGCCAAGCGGTCGCCTTCCCGCTCGGGGTTGACCTTCAATTTGTTAACGGGGCGTTCTTTGACGGCGGCACTCATGGAATCAATATCAAGCATATATTGAAATATTTCAAGAAGTATTTCGCGCAATATTTCATGTAGTATTTCATTATATAGGCTTTAGGCTGGGGGTGTTCAACGTCTCTTTTGGGCTTAGATTTTGGGGGAAAATGGCGATATTTTTCTGCCCGGGACAGGCTTGCGAGGGGGCGGCCAGGCCGGAAAAACCCATTTTTTCAATCGCCCGGCCAATGGCTTGCGAAACGGCCTCCCGTCGGTCCTGGATGGCACGCCAGTGAGCTTTTTCGGTTTCGAGCAGGGTATTCACGATGATGGCCGTGTCCTTCTCGGTCAGGTCCAATAAATTCGCGACCTTTACCTTAACGCTCAGCATCATCATCGGCAGGGATTTGTGATCGGGAATTTTCATTCGGCGGCCGCGGGCCAGATATTCCTGGAGCGCCGCTTCGGCGGTCTCGCAAAGATAGACGGTGGGAAATGAATTTTTCGGGGTCCAGCGCGCGCCGTACATCCGGCTGCCCAGGCCGGCAATCACCTGATCCGCGAATTTCGGCTCCACGCAACGATAACAAACCGCTGCAAATGGTTTGCCCCGCTGGGCAAACTTTTGCAGCACCCGCTTGATCTCACTGAACCTGGGGTGCGGTTTTATCGGCATAACCTGGCGGTAACCAGCAATTATCCCGCCAACTCCACAAAGTTCTTGAGTAGCTGCAGGCCGGTGCGTTGGCTTTTTTCCGGGTGAAATTGCGTGGCGAAAACATTGTCGCGCCAGACCGCCGAGGCAAAGGTCTCGCCGTAGTCTGTTTGGGTGGCGATAATTTTGCTGTCCACCGGCTTGGGGAAAAAGCTGTGCACGAAATAAACGTAGCTGCCGTTCTCGATGCCTTTGAACAGGGGGCAATCACGCTGGACGACTTCAATCTGGTTCCAGCCGATTTGCGGGATTTTTAAACCATTTCCTGGCGAGAAGCGCACAACGCTGCCCTGGAAAATGCCCAGGCCTGCTGCGCAGGAATTGAATTCCTCGCTCCGCTCAAAGAGCGCCTGATAGCCGACGCAAATGCCGAGGAATGGTTTGCCGGTCTGGATGAAGGCCCGCGAGGCTTCGAAGAGTTCCTGCCGTTGCATCGCGTTCATGCAGTCGTCAAAGGCACCCACGCCCGGCAGAACCACGGCGGCGGCACCGACCATTTCCTCGGGCGTCTGGCAAATGCGCACGTCCGCGCCAATTTTCACCAGCGCCTTGTGCGCGCTGCGCAAATTGCCAGAACCATAATCCAGGAGAGCAATCACACGCCCATCTTAAAGGAAAACGAGGCAAAGAAAAAAGCGAAATGCGGAATAGTCATTTTAACGGGAACATTTCTTGTTAAAAATATTGACATTTTAAAGTGTAAACCATAGCTTCGACACGAGCCAAGGGGGAGGCCGAGTTAAACGTTGTTTCTTTACTAACGATGAAAGACGCTTTTGAGCAAGTGCGGCAGCAAATCCATGAGATTCGCAATATCATTGGGCCGGTCAATTTGAAATTGGCGGACATGGACCATCAAATCGCCACCAGCAAAGCCTACCTGGAAGAAAAAGTTATGACGCTCGAATCGAAGCTGCTGGCGACCGTCTTTCGCCTCGATAAACAGGACCTTAAAATCGCCGAACTTCTGGCCGGCCAACAAAAAATGACGGAACGAATGAAGCGGCTGGAGCGGTAAAGTTTCGCGATGCGCAATCAGGGTCCGGATTGACGCCGTTGGTTTTGCTGCCCACACTTACCGGAAATACCAACGGACCATGGGCAATTTTTATACGAATTATACATTGCGGGGGCCAAGCCAGCAGTCTGTTGTCCAGGTATTGGCCAGCCGCAATGCTATTGTCACCCCTGTTCAGGATAATTGCGTGGTGGTCTTTGACGAGGAATCCGATGAACAGAACGGTGAAGTTATTGCCGAGCTTGCCTCACAATTGTCCGGCCAGTTGCGCTGTCCACTGCTGGCGGTCCTCAATCATGATGACGATATTCTCTGGTATCAACTTTATCTCAATGGCGAATTGGTGGACGAATATGATTCAACGCCTGGTTATTTTGAAGGAGGGTCCGCGGCTGACCCCGAGGGCGGCGATGCAAAAAAACTTTGCGATGCCTTTGAGTCAAACGCCATCCACGAAGTTGAAAAAATATTGAGAAAACCGGCTATCGGCGGAGACTATACCTTTGCCGTGGAACGGCATGAGGAACTGGTCGGGGCGCTGGGCATACCTTCGTTTGCGATTGGCGGTTTTCAGCAAATCAACGGAGGGGAATTTCCGGAAACACTGGACGAAAACAGTTGCCTCAGGACCGGAAGCCTCACTCCCGTTCAACTGCCCGATCCTGACCCGGTTCCCGGTTACTATAAGTTGAGTTTTCGTTCCCATCCCAAAATGACAAAATCTGTTCCAGTGGGATGGATGCCTTCCAAATGGGAGGAGCTTCGATGCGAAGAACGGGTTCTTTCAGATGATTGCCGGAAAGCAATCGCGGAATACCATGATAAATTCAGACAACTGGGATTTTCAGCGTTGAATTTTAAGAGGCTGACCCGGATCCTGAATCCCAGCTACATCGACAATGGAGGCATAAATTATTTGGAGGGCAGCCGCCGTTATTTTGGCCAGCTCATTTACCACAAAGTAAATGTGCCGTCTCTCAATCAAACGAAGGAAAAAGTTCTGGTTGTCTTTACTGCTGTATTCGAGAAGGAAATCTTCAGTTGCACTAACAATATCCAAAAAGAGGTGGCCCCTCTGTCCCGGCACCACGTGGTGAGAATTGATTCGAACGATGCCGAATTACTTTATAAAGAATTTATTGAACAATTGAAGCAACGCGCAGATCAGCCGCGTCAATTTTCCGATGTTCAATCGCTCGCAAGCTGGTCTGACTCCTATCAATTTGAATTATTTGAACAAAATGTGCGAAAAAGGTTGTGGGTTCGAATGAGCGATTATGAAGTGGCCGTTGCCCGGCGCAAACTGCCTCCGCAACTTTTATGAAATTGATAGAACCCAAGGCAACGGGTCCCATCTTACCGTGTTACCCAGCCCTTAAAGTTTAAAAAATTGAGAGGACCATCCAGTAACCATTGCGTTTTCACGGCCGTCTCTCACAATGTTCGCCCAATGAAGTCCTTTTTACAACGCGTTGCGCACTGTTTCCTGTTGCTCATCGCTTTTGCTCCGGCTGCCCGCGCGACGCTTGATCCTGATCGCATCCGTGAAATTGCCGCGATGCTCCCGCCTCATGCCACCAGCCTGGGCCAATCCATTACCAATCGCGCCGCATGGCATGATATCCTGGTTTATCATCCCGATTTGACCAATGTCATCGCGCTCGCTGTCAAGGACGCCGCCACGCCGCTGCCCGATCAGCCGGATTCCCTGTACCTGGAATATTCCCGCGATGGCAACCGCACGGACTACCAAAAAGTAGCCGCCGCCCGACGCGACCGCATTGCCGTTTTCACGCTCGCGGAATGTTTGGAGGACAAGGGGCGTTTTATTGGCCCGCTGCAGGATACCATTGCCGCCTTTTGCGCCGAGCGCACGTGGGTGTTGCCCGCGCACGATGGCAAGCTGGAAAACTTTAACGGCCAGTCTACGGACATTGACCTGGATGATGCGATGTACGCCGCCGAACTGGCCACAGCCAATTATCTGCTGGGCAATCGCCTTTCATCGAAGACCCGGAAACTCATCCTCGACAACCTGGAACGCCGCGTTTTCGCACCCTATCGCGCCGCGGTAAACGGCGGGCGCCCGGAATTTTGGTGGATGAACGGCAGCAATAATTGGGATGCCGTATGCCTCGACGGTGTGACCGGCGCGGCGCTGGCCACGTATGATTCGCCCGCAGAACGCGCCTGGTACATTGCCGCCGCGGAAAAATATATCGGCAGCTATTTGGCCGGGGGCTTTACGCCGGACGGTTATTGCGTGGAAGGGTTGGGCTACTGGAACTACGGCTTCGGGAATTTTGCGTTGATGTCGGAGAACATCCGCAGAGCCACCGGCGGGCAGCTCGATCTGCTGGCCCGGCCGCAGGCCGCGCAACCCGCGCTCTTTGGCTTGCGCTCGGAAATTTTAAACGGCGTGTACACGTCTATTGCGGATTGCAATCCCGATACCGCGCCATCCCCGCCGCTCACGCGGTATTTAGCCGGGCGCTTTGCCTTGCCCGGCAACATGTATTTTCCAGTGTGGCATGCAGACCGGTTCAGCTACCTGATTTATTATGAAGTGTTCAAGCTGTTCATGCCGCAGGCGATGCCTGCGTTGCCTGTCCGCGGTGACGTGACCGCCTTCCCCTGGCGTACATGGTTTCCCGATGCCGGGGTTTTGATCTGCCGACCCGGGCCCAGGGCGGAGGCACAGTTTGCTGTGGCCATTAAAGGCCGCAACAACGGCGTGAACCACGGCCACAACGACGCCGGCAGCTTCAGCGTCGTGGTGGGAAAGCAGATGGTCATTTGCGATCCGGGTGGGGAAGTGTATACCGCGCGCACGTTCGGCTCGCATCGTTATGACAGCGAAGTCCTGAACTCCTTTGGCCATGCCGTGCCGATTGTGGCCGGACAATTGCAGAGCAAAGGCAAAGCCGCCCAAGCCGTGTTGCTGGCCACCAATTTTTCCACCGCCGGCGATGGCATTGTTTTCGACCTGCGCTCGGCCTATCCGGTGAGCGATTTACTAAAGCTGGAACGCACGTTCATTTTCCGGCGCGGAGCGTCGCCGATGCTGCAGGTCCGCGATGATGTCGCGTTTGCCTCGCCGGAAAATTATGAATCCGCGCTGATCACCTGGGGTGAAATCCGCCGCGTCAGCGACAACGAACTGGAAATTTCCGATCGCGGCAGTGCCGTGCGTGTGAGCATCGATACGCAAGGTCATCCGTTTCATCTGCGCCAGGAAGTCATCAATGAAAACACTGAGAACGGCCGCAAGCCCATTCATTTGGGTATAGTACTGAATGACAAAATTTCCTCGGCCGCGGTGATGTTGCGGATTTCGCCGGCGAAAAGCAATTGACGAAAATCACTTAGCCAAAAGTGTTTTCCGTTTGCCCTGACTCACTACCCTACCCTAGACTATACTTTCGATGAAGCCGGAGAGTCGCGCCACCATCTATCATACGATTGCCTTTTGGCTGGGTACGCAATTCATCGTCGCAGGTTTTCTCTTTCACCTGCCGGATTTTCTCGCCGCGAAAAAAATGCACTTCTGCATGTACTGCATGCCGATGTCCAAATTGATGTTATGCGGCATGGGACTGATCCTGACGGGTATTCCGATGGCCGCCTACGGCCTGTTTCCCGTCCGGAACAAAGAGAAGAAAAATTTAACCGGCGATTATCAATTCAACACCCTCGACAACGCCCGGTTGGGCTGGGCGCACTGGCGATTGTTCATTGTCCTGGCGGTAGCCCTGATTGTGGACGTAATGAAACCGGCCACGCTGGGATTTGTCACGCCCGGCATGATGCATGAGTACGGTCTCACCAAGCAAACGGCGTCGCTGCTGTCATTATTTGCCCTGATTGGGACGACGGCAGGCTCCATCCTTTGGGGCATCCTGGGGGACAAGCTTGGCCGGCGCGGTTCAATCCTCCTGGCGTCGTTGATTTTCATCAGCACGGGTATTTGCGGCACCATGCCGGCTTTCAAATGGAATCTGTTCATGTGCTTTTTTATGGGCATCTCAGCGGGCGGTCTCCTGCCGATTGTCTTTGCATTACTGGCAGAAATGGCGCCGGCAAAGCATCGCGGCTGGCTGCTGGTGCTCATGGGCGGCATCGGGAGCACGGGTGGTTACCTGGCGGCAAGCGGCGCCGCGGCGTGGCTGGAACCGATTTTTAGCTGGCGCATTTTGTGGCTGCTGAACATGCCCACTGGATTACTGGTCATTATCCTGAGCCGTTTCATTCCCGAATCCCCGCGTTTCCTCTTGCACGAAGGACGGGTGGAGGAAGCGCAGCGCAATCTCGCGCGTTTCGGCGTCAAATTGATCCCGGTCCCGGAAAACGCGCCGCGCGAGACGATCACCCACGCAACGGAATTCAAACAGCTGTTTCGCAAACCTTATTTGGTGCTCACGATGACGGTCTGTCTTTATGGCCTGTCCTGGGGGCTGGTGAATTGGGGTTTTGTGAACTGGCTTCCGACGGTCATGCGCGATTATTTGCACATGGATGCCAATATCGCCAATCATCTCCTGGCCAAATCCGCGCTGTTTGCTCTGCCGGGCTGTTTTGTGGTGGCCTGGCTGTATGGCTTCTGGAGCAGTAAAAAAACGATGACTATTTTCGCCATCGGCACGGCTGCAGTGTTGGTGGGGTTTTCGACTTTCCAACCCGGCGACAGCCAGGCTTTATTCAGCGTGTTAACTGTCCTGCTTTTGGTCTGCCTGAGCGCGATGATTGCCATGCTTTCACCGTATGCAGCGGACCTTTATCCGACCAAACTTCGCGCCAGCGGCGGCGGCATTTCAGCCAGCAGCAGCAAGGCCGGAGGCATTATCGGCCCCTTTGCGATGGCCCGGGTCATGACACTTTTTCCGGGACTGACCATTCCGGCGCTCTCGGTCGTTGTTCCGTTATTGTTCGCCGCCGGCGTGTTATTTTTCAACGGCATCGAAACTTCGGGCAAACGATTGGAGGAACTGCAGGAAACAGTAGATCCATCCCTGTTGGGCCAGGCAAAAAAATCTGTTTAACCTACGTGTTGTTCCGGCTCCGCTTTGTGCAGGCTGATGGCCTCGCCGTCATTGGGCTTTAGTTCGCTGAACACAAGGGAGGATAAAATCGTCCAACCGCCCAGGATCAGGAGAGCCTTATGGATGTCCGCAATCATCTCCGTCGGCCCGGCGTGGACGCGGTCGGCGATGAAGAATTGCGTGATGAGAGAAGCGACAGCGATGCCGAAGCTGATGGCCATTTGTTGCATGGTGCTGGTAATGGCGCTGGCGCCGCTGGTCTTTTCCGGCGGCACATCGGCGTAGACGAGCGTGTTCATGCTCGAATATTGCATTGAGGTAAACACTCCCAGAATAAATACCTGCACGACGATGCGCCACACCGGCGTACCCGCGCCGACCGTGGCGAACAGCGCAATCATTGCGCCCAAAATAATGGTGTTGAACACCAGCACGCGGCGAAATCCGAAGTATTTTAAGATGCGTGGCAATACCAGTTTCAACGAAATCGCCGCGGCAGCCTGCGGCATAATGAGGAGGCCGGATTGGATGGGCGAAAATCCCAGGCCGACCTGGTAAAGGAGCGGGAAGAGAAATGGAATCCCCCCGATGCCCAGCCGGGTCAGGAAACTGCCGCTGACCGAGGCGCGAAAGGTCCGGATGCGAAACAGCGAAAGCTGGAGCAAGGGATATTTGATGCGGTTGACATGCAGGCCATAACCCGCGAGGCAGGCGACGGAAACCGCCAACAGCCACAGGATGGTGGTGGCGCCAAGGGTATGCTCGCCAAACACTTCCAGGACGTACGCCAGCAACCCTATGCCGCTGCCAAATAGAATCAGCCCAACGACGTCCAGCGGACGGCTGCGTGCTTCACGAAAGTCGGGCAAATGTTTATGGACCATGTAGAGGCCCAGGAGGCCGACGGGAATATTGATGAAAAAAATGACGCGCCAATGCAGGTAAGCCACGATAAATCCGCCCGCAGCCGGGCCCAGCATAGGTGCGATGAGCGCCGGCACGGCGACAAAGCTCATGGCGCGGACCAGTTCAGACTTGGCGAATGTTCGCACCAATGTCATGCGACCCACGGGCACCATCATCGCACCGCCGCAGCCCTGCAAAACCCGGCAGGCCACGAGGAGATCAATATTGTTGCACAGGCCGCACAAGAGCGAACCGAGGCTAAACAACCCAATGGCCGAGGCAAAAACCCGCCGCGTGCCGAACCGGTCGGCCATCCAACCGCTAATGGGAATAAATACCGCGAGGCTTAGCGTGTAGCTTGAAAGCACCGCTTTCATGTCCAGCGGCGCGACGCCCAGCGCTTTGGCGACGGCAGGAACGGCAGTGTTAAGAATCGTCGTGTCGAGCGATTCCATGAAGAAAGCCACCGCGACCAGCCACGGTAACAGTCGCTTCACGGAATCGCCCGGCGGATGGCTGCCGGCAGCGGACGTCATTTCCAGGTTGCGGCGTCCAGTATTCCTTCATCCTGCACTAATGTCCAATCCTTGTCCGGGTTGTATTCTTTTATCCGTCCCGCCTCGCGCAATGTCTCATCGCCAAAATTCCGCTGATAAACTTTTCCGTCCTGGTTCACAATAAACGTCATGACGCCGGATTGGTTCCAATGTTCCGGATAAGCCAGCAGCGCGAAACCATTCTTGAGCTGGCCGTCGCTGAGGTAATCCTTGCGTCCGCCGGGGGCCGCTTTGCCCTGCTCCGTTAAAATTTTGAAATAATAACCATGAAACGCCTGCGCGCCTTTATGCCCGGCCACGATATCGGCTTCTGCCACTAAAGGCCCAAATTTGCTGGCGGGTTCGTTTCGCGCCGAGGTCCAATAGAGGCCGTCCTGTTTGCCGGGCGTGCTCTTAAATTTCCGCGCATACACGCCTCGGTTCATCGTCGCGAATTGTTGCTGTGCGCTGACATAAGCATGGCACACACCGATGGCCGCCAGTTCGTCTTTGCCAATGTGGCGGTCGATAATTTCCTCTTTGCCGGCCGCGGTGTTGAAATACCACTGGCCATTGGTCTCCATCAGGGGAACAGCCATCGGATAATTATTAGTACCCACATCAACAAAGAATTCCGTATCGCTTTGTTTATCCAGGTTGCAGCTCACCGCCATGGCATTGGCGAAATGGCGGGTATTTTTGGCGTCCTGTACTTTATCTCCCGTCTGGACGGATTGGAATTGCGGGCCGAAAATTTGTCCCAGGGTGGCGCGGTCATCAGCCACGACGGCGGCGCGCAACGCTTTGACGGCGTCTTCAGGCGAAGCAAACATTTGCTGGCCGCCGGTCTGGTTTGACGCCGGGGTTGAGGGCATGCCGCCGCCTTCGGAAGGGCTCGAGGGCAATCCTTTCCACATATCGTCGTCCGCCTGGAGTTTGAATGGCGCCGCCAAAAATGCGGCGGTTAAAAGATACGCGCAGCTATAAAAGAAGGTTGAAGATTTCATAAATTAGTTCTGTGGGTTAATACCAATGGTGATGATCATCCGAGTGGCGGCTTTCGTATCCACGATGGCTGTACCAATGCTCATCGTGGTGTGAATCATAGTCGCCGCCAAAGACAACCACTCCCGATGGGGGTGGCGGCGCGACGACGGCCACACCGCCGCCGCCATCCACGTAACCGACACAACCGGTAATGGTAATTAAAAGTGACCCGCAGAATAGAATCCCCGCGGTCTCCCGCAACCAACTCCTTGTCTTCATCATGCAACGTAATGCCAAACGAAAAATTTGCAACCGGGAAACGTTCTGTCAAAGGTTCCGGTCAAAGCCGTGCTGGTTTTTCGCGGCAAAACCGGGGGAAAAATTGAACAGATAATAAGTTGCCAAGTCATAACTAATTGGTTACTTATATAAAGCAATGAAGATTAGTGAGGTTAAATTTGGGTGGCCGCAGGCATGAAAAAAGATGCGGCAAACTCCTCCTCTTTGTGTTAATTCCATAGTTTCCGGATTGAGAGAAAACGTATGTGGATTGTTCTTTTAGCGCTGCGCCGGCCCTACACGTTTGTAGTGGCCGCGTTGCTGTTGGTTATCCTGACGCCCTTCATCCTGTTGCGGACGCCCACGGACATTTTCCCCTCCATTGACATCCCCGTGGTCAGCATCATCTGGCAGTACACCGGCCTGGACGCCAAACAAATGGAGCAGCGCATCGTGTTTGCCCATGAACGCGTGCTGACCACCACGGTCAACAACATCGAGCACATCGAATCCACCTCTTACAACGGCATTGGGGTCATCAAAGTATTTTTCCAGCCGAAAGTTTCCGTCGCCATGGCCGTGGCACAGATCACCGCCGTATCACAAACAATCCTGAAGCAAATGCCGCCGGGCGCCACGCCGCCGTTGATCATCCAGTACAACGCCTCGACAGTGCCGGTTTTGCAATACAGTTTCAGCAGCCCGAAGCTTTCCGAGCAGCAGTTGCAGGACATCACCATCAACCAGGTACGCGTAGGCCTGGTCACCGTTCCAGGTGTATCGATTCCTTATCCTTACGGCGGAAAAAGCCGTGTCGTGGAAGTGGACCTCGACCTGACCGCGCTCAAGGCCAAAGACATCCAGCCCCAGGAAGTGGTGAGTGCCATCAATGCCCAGAATCTCGTGCTGCCCAGCGGCACGGCCAAGATCGGCGCCACCGAATATGCCGTCTCGGTGGACGCCAATACCAAGCTGATTGATGAACTGAATGATCTGCCGGTAAAAGTCATCAACGGCACCACGGTTTATGTGCGGGACGTGGCGCAAGTGCACGATGGTTATACCCCGCAACAAAATGCCGTGCGCGAAGATGGGGTACGCGGCGCGCTGCTCACCATTATGAAGCAGGGCAACGCCTCCACGCTCGATGTGGTCAGCGGCGTCAAAGCGGCTTTGCCCCGCGTGATGGCCACCGTCTCGTCGGACCTGCACGTCCAGGAATTTGCCGACCAATCCCTGTTTGTGCGCGCAGCGATCAAAGGCGTATTACGCGAAGGCATCATTGCCGCCTGTCTGACCGCCATAATGATTTTGCTCTTCCTGGGTTCCTGGCGCAGCACTTTCATCATCGCGCTGTCCATTCCATTATCAGTGCTCAGTTCCCTGGCGATATTGAGCGCGCTGGGCGAAACCATCAACCTGATGACGCTAGGCGGCATGGCCCTGGCCGTGGGTATTCTCGTGGACGACGCCACGGTAGCGATCGAAAATATTCATCGTCACATGGCTTCCGGCCAGACGCTGGAGGAATCCATTATTAAAGGCTCGCAGGAAATTGCGATCCCGGCGTTTGTTTCGACCCTTTGTATCTGCATTGTTTTCGTGCCAATGTTCTTCCTGACCGGGGTGGCGCACTATTTGTTTGTGCCGCTGGCGGAGGCCGTGATGTTTGCCATCCTGGCCAGTTATGTGATTTCCCGGACGCTCGTGCCTACGCTCGTCATGTGGTTTTATCGCAACGTCCAGCAGCACGGCGAACACATTGACGAAACGAAGGTTCCTTTTTGGCTCCTGCCGTTCGCCCGCTTCCAGCGCGGTTTTGAAAACTGGTTTGACCGTTTCCGCAACGGTTATCGCGGCATCCTGCAAAGCTGCTTCGACCATCGCAATATCTTTGCCTGCACGTTCCTGGCGTTCTGCATTTGTTCGTGGCTCCTGTATTTTGTCCTGGGCCGGAATTTTTTCCCGTACGTGGATGCCGGGCAATTTCTCCTGCACGTGCGCGGGCCTACGGGCATGCGCATTGAAGAAACCGAACGCCTGACCGGCGAAATCAACGATATCATTCACAAGGAAATTCCCGCCAATGAGCTCGGCGGCATCCTGGATAACATTGGCATCCCGAATTCCTCCATTAATTTGAGCTATAACACCAGCGGCCTGATTGGCGCGAATGATGCCGATATTTTGGTCTCGCTCAAAGCCGACCACGCGCCGACCCAAAACTACGTCCGCAAATTGCGTGAACGGTTGAACCGCGAATTTCCCGGCGACCTCTTTTACTTCCTCCCGGCGGACATCGTGAGCCAGACGCTTAATTTCGGTTTGCCAGCTCCGTTCGACGTGCAGGTGGTGGGGCGTGATCCCAAAAATCACGACATCGCCGTGCATCTGGCCGAGGAAATCAAAAAAATCCCCGGTGCGGTGGATGTGCGCGTGAACCAGCCCAATAACCTGCCGCAACTCACCATCGAAGTGGAGCGCGTCAAGGCGGCGCAACTCGACCTGGCAGAAAATGACGTGGCCAATGCCATCCTGCTCGGCTTGAGCGGCACCAGCCAGGTGCAGCCGGTCTATTGGCTCGACCCGCATTTGGGAATTCAGTACCTGATTGACGTTTTTGCCCCGCAATACGCGATCGATTCGATCGAACAGCTTAATGCCATGCCGGTAAAAGTGGGCCAATCAGCCGATCAAATCCTGGCGAATGTGGCCACGATCAAGCGCGAAGAAGTTCCGCCGGTGATTTCCCA
The DNA here is from genome assembly GCA_035500235.1 of Pseudomonadales bacterium. Classification (GTDB taxonomy): domain Bacteria; phylum Verrucomicrobiota; class Verrucomicrobiia; order Limisphaerales; family UBA11358; genus UBA11358. The sequence continues at coordinate 26,872 of DATJXK010000060.1, forward strand.
TTATAACGTCATGCCGGTCGTTGACGTTTTCGGCGGGGTAGATAATCGTGACCTAGGAAGTGTTGTTGCCGAAATCAGGCCGTTGCTGAAAAAAGCGGAAAAAGATTTGCCGCGCGGCACCACTATCATGATGCGCGGCCAGGCGGAAACCATGCATTCCAGCTACATCGGGCTGGGCGTTGGTTTGGTCATGGCCATCATTTTAATTTATTTTTTGCTGGTCGTGAATTTCCAGAGCTGGCTGGACCCATTCATTATTATCACGGCACTGCCCGGCGCACTCGCGGGCGTTGTCTGGGGATTGTTTTTGACCCAGACCACGCTGAGCGTTCCTGCGTTGATGGGCGCCATCATGTCCATGGGTGTGGCCACGGCGAACTCTGTGCTCGTCGTGTCGTTTGCCCGCGATAACCTGCTGCGCGGCCTGTCACCCGTCGCGGCGGCGATCGAAGCCGGCATCGGCCGTATCCGGCCCGTAACCATGACCGCCCTGGCTATGATTATCGGCATGGCGCCCATGAGCCTTGGCCTGGGCGAAGGCGGTGAACAAAACGCCCCGCTCGGCCGCGCGGTCATCGGCGGTCTCGTGCTGGCCACCGTCGCCACGTTGTTTTTCGTCCCGATTGTTTTTAGTTTTATGCACCGGAATTATAAATTGCCGACGGTCAACACAGGATCAACGCAATGAACTCAACCACCCCTACCCCGCCGCCTGCATCGCCGCCCGTCCCCTTACGGCGGATTGCGGAAGTCGCTGTCGTCATCATCATCATCGGCCTGCTGATCGGCTTCGTGCCGCGCTATCTGGCCCACCGCGAACTTCTGAAGGAAACGCGCGCGGATTCAGTCCTGACCGTCAGTGTGGTTTCGCCGGTGCCGGCCGAGTCGAACTTCGGCACACCGTTGCCAGCCAACGTGCAGGCCTTTATCCAGGCTTCCATTCATGCCCGCGCCAGCGGTTATTTGAAGAATTGGTTTGTAGACATCGGCGACCATGTCACCAACGGCCAGGTGCTCGCACTGATCGAAACGCCTGAGCTGGACGAACAATTGGCGCAGGCCAAGGCGCAGCTCGACCAGGCCCAAGCGGCGCTGGACCTCGCTAAGATCACTGCCGATCGCTGGACGACGTTGTTAAAAACGGCGAGTGTCAGTGAACAGGACGCCGAAGAAAAGAAATCCGCTTATGTTTTAGGGCAGGCGAACGTGGAAGCCGCGCGCGCCAATTTGAAACGGCTCGTGGATTTGAAGAATTTCGATAACGTCACAGCGCCATTCAATGGAGTGGTCACCGCGCGAAATACGGACATCGGCCAGCTCATCACCGCCGGCAGCGGCCCGGAGCTCTTTCGCATGGCGCAAACCGATCCCCTGCGCGTCTATGTGCAGGTGCCGCAACAATACGTTTTTGATGTGAAGCCCGGCATGAAAGCCGACCTGTCGTTTCTTGAACTGCCCGGACGCACTTTTACCGCCACGGTGACACGCACGGCCGAAGCGGTGGACCCCACCACGCGCACGTTGCAGGTGGAACTGGACGTGCCGAACCCGCACGGCGAGTTATTCTCCGGCAGCTACGCCCAGGTGCGCTTTAAGGAAACTCCGGCGCACAACGCCCTGGCGATTTCAGACAACGCCATTATTTTCCGCGCCGAAGGAACGCAGGTCGCCATTGTTGGGCCCGACAATAAGGTACAGTTGCGCGACATCAAAGTGGGCCGCGATTTCGGCAGCATCATCGAAGTGCGCGATGGTTTGCAGGCCAGCGACCGTGTGATTGTTAATCCTCCTGATTCCATCGCCGACGGCGAAGAAGTACAAATTGCGCAACCGGACGGGGCAACTTCGGCGAAATGAAACTCCAGACTGTCATCGCAGCCATCGCCGCCACGGCGCTCCTGATTTTTGCCGGCTGCTCGGTCGGGCCGAACTATAAGCGTCCCGAGGCGCTGCATAACCAGCCGTTGCCAAAGGCGTTCACCACGGTGACCGACGGCACGAATATCGTGGTCTGGAAAGTAGCCGAGCCGGCGGCGAATGTCCCGCGCGGCTATTGGTGGGAAGTCTTCAGCAATACTGATTTGAACGGCTTGGAACAACTCGCCTTGACCAACAACCAAAATCTCGCCGCGCTCGCCGCGCAATATGAGCAGGCGCGCCAGGCCATTGCCATTGCCCGTTCAGAATATTATCCGCAAATCTCTGCCGGCGGCACACCCGGCGGCGATTACAGTTACCAGCGTACCAGCGTCAACGCCCCGAGCGATGGCCAGCCTAACGGCTCGTCGTTTACTTACAATACCTTCACCGCGCCGCTTTACATGGGGTGGGAAATTGATTTGTGGGGCCGGGTACGCCGCTCCTCAGAGGCCGCCCAGGCACAGTTCGTTGCCACCTCTGATGATTGGGAATCCGCCAAACTCGATGTGGCCGCCGAAGTGGCGGACGACTTCTTCACCCTGCGCACCCTGGACGCCCAATACAATCTCGTGGCCAATACCATTGATTCCTACCGCCATTCATTGCAATTAACGCAGAACCTTCGCGTAGGCGGCGCGGCCTCGGATTTGGATGTCGCGCAGGCGGCCACGGTGCTCCATGCCGCCGAAGCGCAGTTACCGGACATCCGCTTGCGTCGCGTGCAGGCCCTCCATGCGCTGGCGATTCTTTGCGGCCAGTCGCCGGTGGACTTTTTTATCACCACGAATGCGTCCCTGGCCTCCACCGTGCCGGAAATGCCCCCGAGCCTGCCCAGCGAATTGCTGGAGCATCGCCCGGACGTCGCCGCTGCCGAACGCCGCATGGCCGCCGCCAACGCCAACATCGGCGTAGCCGAGGCCGCGTTCTTTCCCACTGTCCGCATCAACGGCCTGGCCGGTTTTCAATCCGTGGATGCCAGTTCGTGGTTCAATTGGTCAAGCCGGTTCTGGTCCATTGGACCCTCCGTCCAGCTCCCATTGTTCACCGGCGGTTTGAACCGCGCCAATCTCGCCAGTTCCCGCGCCGCGTATGACCAGCAGGTCGCTACTTACCGGCAGACGGTTCTCAGCGCGTTTGGTGAAGTGGAAGATCAACTCGCCGCGCAGCGCCTGCTCGCCGATGAATACGCCGCGCTGAACCAGGCCGTCACCGCCGCGCAACACGCCGTGGACATCGCCAATGACCGTTACAAGGACGGTTTGACGACCTATCTCGACGTGGCTACCGCCCAGACCACCGCCTTGAACCAGGAAAGCAGCGCGGTCCAATTACAGGGCGCGCGCCTGACCGCCGCCGTCAATCTCATCAAAGCCCTCGGTTGCAACTGGCAGCAGGCTAAACAGTGAAGATGATGGGAAATTGGCCGTGGCAAAATAAATAAGCCGCAGGTCAGCCCCACCAACCTGCGGCTCAAGAAATCCCGGGAGATAAAACGGTTCCAATTCTAATCTCTCAGGGCATTTCAAATCTTAAATGAAGCTCCAGGGTATATCCTTTGCCTTTGCAGGCATGGCACGTGATTTCGACCAGCGGATAAATCGTTTCCCGGCCGGCGCCGTCGCACTCGCAGCAGGGCACCCGGTGCAGCCTCCTCGCTGTCTTCTCCTGGAAAAAATTCGTTTCCCCGGCCGTCACCGCGGCCGGGGCGTTCACGAAACGTCCCCCCTCCATTGGCGGATAGAAAAATTGCGGCACAAATTTGCTTTCTTTTCTCATAGATAATAACGGGTTAAAGGTTTTTGATTTTTAATGTGCCGTGCCCCGGTAGGAACATCCGAAATTCGAAATCTATGACATCGTTTTTCATGGTGGCCAGCTGCCTATTTTTTACCGCAGGCTTTCATTACCATGAATCTACGCTTGGGGAATAGGCAAAGTCATGTTAAGGAGTATTAAGGCAGTATTGGGCCGCATTGACCCAGCGCCGCCCGGACAGTTATATTTTCTAATTCCGTTGATTTGAATCGA
>DATJXK010000061.1:0-12242 GCA_035500235.1 Pseudomonadales bacterium
ATATGATGCACTTGGAATTGGGGTGTACTTTCCACCAGTCAAATAATCCCAATTGATGGTTTCTGTCCCAGGCCCGGAATATCCCAAATCATGCCTGCCAGAATAGCTCATCATTCCAACAGCCACAGGCTGTGGCTGGTAATAATTTTGAGAAGCAACCAGAACCGGATCACCCTCGTATACTTGGACGCTCAGAACTGCGGTTCCATAGGGACTAACTGGAACCTGATCGGCCTCCCAATCGCCAAAATCGTCCGTATAATTCGCCTTAACACCGTTTACATAAACACAAAGACTGGGATCGTTAATTTGACCGTTAACTGTCACGGATGATTGGTTTAATTGATCGTTAAAAGTGTTCAAGGGAAACACGTACAATCCCACATCATTTTCTACGACATTAAGATTCGTGATAACCATAGTTCCGTCCTGGCCAGTCGCTATTACAGTAACAATGTTTGTTCCGCCACTTAATGGCAAATTTTGCACCCACGCGGTGCCATTGTCCTCAATTAACCCTTGAACAGTATCGGTAGCACCATTGGTGTCTGTAATCGATGCTTTAATTGACACTGCATTTTCCACTTGTGCCTGCACCGTAAAATTACTGCCGCTGATTGCCATTCCGCTTTGGGGCCATAAAATATTTATCACGGAAGCATTGGTTTGCGGAATATAATCGAGTGTCAGATGTATATTAGTGCTGTTTCCCGCCCAATCGATTGCATGCAATGTGATAAAATTCGTTCCAACACTTAAATTCGGATCGCATTCAAAATAATTCGTCGTGTCATTTATTGAGTTGGTATCATAAAACTGGCCCGTCAAAAAGCCGGATTGATTGGCGTAAATGCCGGCGGCATTGCTAATATCAAATATTACTGAACCCAAAACATGATTCGCGTAACCCTGGATCCGTATGGAGGGTTCATAAACAATGGTTGACGTAGGATTGATGATATCCACGGCGGGTGCATTAAAGTATAATGTTATCAATCCGGATTTCCATGTTTGGGTTCCGCTTGCAGGAAATCCCCGCAAACCCACATTTACCGTATAAAGTCCGTTAGTTGATCCAAGTGTTACTGGAACATTCGTCCCTGTACAAGATTGCCAAACGGCGTCAGCCGTATTGGTATCATTTATCAAAACCGCCTGATAAAAGGGTATTCCATGTTGAACACCAACAAATGCAGAAATATTGGCGGTTCCTGAATAATAATTGGTAAAGTTTAATAAAAAATTGATGACATTTGGATCTGTCTTGGACAGATAATCCGATACCAGAGTGCTGCCTTGGCTATCTGGATCTGTATCCAACAAATCCGTGGTTTTAAAATAAAGCCAAAACCACCAATCTGGTGTCGTATTGCCGTTGGACGTAATTCCCGTCCAATCCCTGGCCCATACAAACAATGGATTGCGACCTGCCGTGGGCACGGTAAAGGGCATGGTGTTGGTATGAACCCCGGGAAATACTTCGGTTTCAATGCTCCAGTTGGAAACGGGCGGCCCGGCTAAAAGATTTTGCGTGGAGAAAACTTCGTACACGTAGTCAGTCGCACCATTGAGGTTGGCATAAACCGTTCCGTTGGTGACGTTCGTGATCCAGAGCCACAGGCCGTTGGTGGGAAAGACGTAGGGAGTTATGCTGCTGGTAAATGTATAGTTGCTGCCACCACCATAATACCCCGGAGGAAACGGCGCTGATTCAGCCATCGCATGAAATCCGCCGCCACCGGATGAATCATCCAAATCATCCAGCAGATAATATCCATTGTCCAAACTCCAACCGGACAAGCCCCAAATATTTGCGGGCAAAGGCGGAATCAGTGGATGAGCCGCGCTATAGAAAGTCCCGTAAATGGGCATTTGGTCTGCGGTCAGGGGCGTCGTGGCTTCAATCGCACTCAAGTCGACGCCGTTAAGCTGCCCATCACAAACGAATGGAATCAGGAAAAGAACAGCCATGCACCAATAAGAAAAATGTTTCATAGAGTTGAGCCGCGCCTGAAACGTGTTCCCACCTTGGCAGGAAATAGTATGCCGTCCAGAATATTATTTAATTTTACGCCGTTGTAACATTTCTTTCAGCAGAAAGCCTCGATGGAATATGCTTGCCGCGCCGAAGTCAGACGTAGGCGGGTGAACAACCAGGAGTCAAGTTCCGGTTCCGGCAATGGACGACTCGTGCTACAATGCCCACTGCTTGCCACGTTTCACGTGGCGTTCTTTGACATTTTTTAACGTAGGAGACGAGGCTTGCCGCGTATGACGCGGTAACGAGTCTCTGACTCAAAGTCCCGTCAGGGGCGGCCTATTTGTAGTAAGGCATGGGCGCGAGCCCATCCATATCTGCGCCTTTGTCACGCCGCAGCTTCAGCGAAGACGGAAGCGGGCGAGCTGAAGGCCCTCCGCGAAGAGCAAGCGTATCGGTCTACCGGTGAATTAACCTAAATCAAGCGCCTGTGGCTAAAACCAGACCGGAACCAAACCGCCGCAAGCTCATGCAAGGTAAAAATCCGTGTTGTCTGCCTGCCCACCGTAACCTCTGGCATAGGTGGGTGCAAACCCAGGCAAGGCCAGGCAACCCTAGGCAAACCCCCTCCCCCACGGGTATTTTCTTATGATGGGGAATCCAAAAATCACCTTTTTATTCCCGAAAAAATCTCTAGTGTAACCGTCGTGCCTGACAAAGTTCCCTACCTCGATTTAGCCGCGCAGATCCGCGGCCTCCGCAAACAAATTGACGCCGCCCTGGCCCGCACTGTGGACCATACTTCCTTTTGCCTTGGGCCGGACGTCGTCCAGTTTGAAAAAGATTTCGCCAAATTTTGCGAAGCCCAACATTGCCTTGGCTTCAACAGCGGCACCTCTGCCCTGCATATCGCCCTGAAAATCCTCAACGTCGGCGAAGGCGACGAAGTCATCACCACCCCGTTCACCTTCGTGGCCACGAGCTGGGCCATCTCTTACGTCGGCGCCAAACCAGTGTACGTGGACATTGACGACACGACATTCAACATTGACCCGGCACAGATTGAGAAGGCGATCACACCGCGCACGAAAGCAATTTTGCCGGTGCACCTTTACGGCCAGCCGTTCGACGTGGATAAAGTCCTGGAAATTTGCCGCAAGCATCAATTGCCGATGGTAGACGACGCCTGCCAGGCGCACGGCGCGAAGTACAAAGGTAAAGTAGTCGGAACATCCGGCGACATGTCCTGCTTTAGCTTTTACCCGACGAAAAATCTCGGCGCCTGCGGCGAAGGTGGCGCGCTGGTGACGAACAATGATAAATACGCGACACGCGCCCGCTCGTTGCGTGAACATGGTTCAACCGTGCGCTATTACCATGACGAAGTGGGTTACAACTATCGCATGGAAGGTTTCCAGGGCGCCGTGCTGGGAGTGAAGCTGCCGCATTTGGGAAAGTGGACCAGGGAACGCCAGCGCGTCGCCGCCCGGTACACGGAGTTGTTAGCCCAAACCCCGCTGCGCCTGCCGCTCCAGGCACCGTACGCGGAGAGCGCCTGGCACCTCTACACCATCCGCCATCCCCGCCGCGACGAGCTGAAAAAGCATCTCGAAGACAACGGCATTGGCTGCGCCGTGCATTACCCCATACCGTTGCACTTGCAGAAAGCCTATGCCCATTTAGGTTATAAGGCCGGTGATTTTCCGGTCGCAGAAAAGACCTCAAAAGAATGCCTGTGCATTCCCATGTATCCCGAGTTAACGGACGCGCAAATCATTCGGGTTACCGACGTTATCAAGCAATTCCGCTTCTAACTAATGGTCGTACGGGCGCCGGTGATTTTTAGGCATCGCTTGCGCCTGCTGTTCCCAATTTTCACATTACTTTGCAATGGATTCAGGGTTTAGATGAATGACAAAGTCAAAGAACGCGGTTAAATTTCAAAGCAAATCCATTGACTAATCAGATTATGAAAAAGGCACTTATCGTCGCTCTGGCTTCCTCCTGCGGATTAATCGCACATGCCCAAACGACCGTTTTTAGCGATAACTTTACCACTGACAGCAGCCTTTCCCAGCCGCCCTGGTACAATTTGAACAATACCAGCGCGGCATCGTACGCCTTAAATCCCACCGCCGGCCAGGGTTTGGCCCTGACGGTGACTTCCGGCAGCACGGGCAAGCTCAATGAAATGTTCGCGGAATTCAGCAGCACGCCCATTACTTTGACCGGCTCGGGCCAGTATATCCAATTGGTGGTAAACTTTAATTCGCCCAGCGGCATGAGCGCGGACACCGGCGGCCTTTTGGTCGGACTTTTTAACAATACCACGTTGAACTCCACCAACGAACAAGGCAGCGGCGGCGGCAGCACCACGGTGGGGGGCGAGACTTCCGGCAGCACCGGCTACTTCGGTATCATGGGATATAATACCACTGCGGGGACCTCGACGAAATTTTATGCGCGCAACGGCAGCGCCACGGACGTCAATGAATTGGGTTACTATTCGTCACAGTCAGGAGCCGGCGCGATCACTCAATTGGGTTCAGCCGCTGCCTCCGGCAATGCCAACCTGGCCAACGGCGTCAATTACACGCTGACCTACACCATTACCGATGAAGGCGCGGCCGGCGACCAGGTCAATGCCATCATCAGCAACGGCACAACGATTTTGGACAATTGGACGCAAACAGATGCCAGCGGCCTTTACAACACTTTTAATGAACTCGATTTCGGCAACTACGGCAAAGCCGGCGCTGTGAATATCAACATCCTCAATGAGTCGGTGATCACCAGCGCGACCGCTGTGCCTGAACCTTCCACCGTTGCGCTCGCGGGAATGGGACTCGGCCTGCTCAGCTGGATACGTTTTCGCCGTCGTTAAAAAAACAGGAACGAACCGAAGCGGGCGCCGAATGGCGCTCGCTTTTTTATTTATTCAATCAGCTCCGAAAGCCATTCGGCGATGGCCCGGGATTTGATGAAGACGACGATGCCGGCGATGATGGGGAGGGAATCAAGAATGATCCGCAAAATGTTCAGGGGTTGCGACGGTTCTTTATGCCCCGAAGAAGAGAACACGTGTAAATATTCCGTGAAATAGAGCCCGGCATCGAGCACGCCGAGAACAATGAGGCAACAGGCAATGAGGCGAACGAGGCCCAAGGCTCCGCGTTGCGAGGATTCCATGTCAGATATTATCGGGCAGAGGCGCTTTGAGCGAGGGATCCTGGGGATGCACGCCCACTTCGCCAAGGTATTGGGTTTGGCGGCTGAATTTTAAGTCCGCAGCGCGAGCGTCTGTGCCGTCTGCGGATACGGCGACGGCCGGCAAATCATAATTTCCATCCGGCAGGGCAAAGCGGAAACTGAACGAACCGTCCGGCCGCAGTTTCACCGGATTGCCGCCGAGCGTGACTTTAGCGTCCGGTTCCGTGGCGCCGTAAATAATCAATTCGGCATTGACCATGAACCAGAAACCTTTGGACGGCATGCCGCCGAAGGGACTGGAGAAACTGGAAATGCCCATGGACGAAACACCCAGCGAGGACATGATGCCCAGGGAAGACATTTCCTGCGCAAGGCGGCGGCGAATCAACTCCGTGATTTCCAGTGAACCCATCCAAACGCGGCGCGAGTCGTCAATGGCGATGACTTTGGACAGGGCGGTTTCCTGTTCCGGTGTCCAGGCGGACATCGGCAGGCCGTTAATTTTCGGGAGATCAGGATGGCCGGCGCGCCGCAATTCTTCGACGGCCTGTGCGAGCGGGCGATTTTCGCGGACGGCGGCTTTGACGATATCCAGCAGCTTTGAAAAAGGAAATTCGAACGGAATCGTGGCAAATTCGGCGTTACTGTCTTCTGAAATAGAATCGGGCGGGGTAATCGTGGCGCCGGAGGCGGCGACGCGGGTCCAGCGTCCCACCGGGGAATAATATCCCAGCTCAGCCGAATAGGATTGGCCGGCGCGCTCCACGTGCGCAAACCAATGGCGGGATTCCGGATGGACGTGGACTTCGTAAAGCGGATGGCCTTCGATTTTATTCCCGTAAACGCGGAGTACCAAATGTCCCTCAGAAGAACGCGAATTTAAACGGGATTGCTGATCCATCGTCAGGTCCCAGTTGGCATACAGCCAATGAGGATCGCGCGCGGTCAGGAAAAGTTTTTTCGTGCCGTAAGCCTCCGGCAAATCGGCTTCCGTACTTTCAAATTTTTGCGAAAGCGGTGCGGAACCTAAATCAAATTTACGGCCGGGCCCGCTTGCGGCGGAGGCCGCCGGGCGATCACCCTCCAGCAGGATGGAAGGTATTTCCAGCTTCTTCGGTTTTTCAACTTTGGGCCGGGTGATGCGTTTTTTCACGGGCTCTTCTGCGACATCAAGGTCAGCAACAGGAGTGCTCTTGCGGGTTTTTTTGGGGCTGCTAGTTTTGGGAGCGGCGGGTGCCGGTTCCGCTTCAAGGGGAGCAACTCGTGAACGGGTAACTCGAACTTTTTTTTCTTTTTCTTCTGATAACCTGGATTTGGCTCTCATAATCGCACCTTGACATTTCTTCCTCGCACGTTCTAGAGATTACGCCGTTCCCGCAAAGCACGCAACCCAAAAATCAGTTATTATATTTCAGATATCGCTGGGCCCTTTTGTATTAATAAATCAAATATATTGAAACTCATATTTTATAAATCAATATATAATCAATATTTTTCAAGATAAACCGCCCGAATTCAAAGGGTTAATCAATATTAGATATTATATTTTTACATCGTTTCAACGCATTTTGATTAGTTTATCTAAAAATACACCGCTTTACGGCGCCCAAAAGAGTTAAAATACCACTTTTTAAAATGACTTGCATAGGGCTGTATGGAGTGTTTTCTTTGGCTATGGCCAAGAACCATCATACCGAAAACCGCCCTGCCCCGGTGGTATTCGTGGTGGATGACGAAACGATGTTGCTGGACCTGGCTGAAGTCATCCTGAAGCCGGAGGGTTTTACGGTGCGCACGTTTCAGAGTGCTGAGAGCGCTTTGGCTGAGTATGCCGCCGCCAAACCGCCTCCGTGCGCTATCATTACCGATTATGCCATGGGAGGCATGAACGGCATGGAATTCATTCGTCAGTGCCGCCAATTGCACCCCCACCAGAGAACGATTCTGGTGAGCGGCACGGTGGATGAAGACATTTTCGCCAATGCAGAAACCAAACCGGACTGTTTTTTGAGCAAGCCGTACAACGCGGAGCAATTTGTATCTACCGTGCGGACGCTCACCGGTTATTAACGGAAGGAAATATCGGATTTGTGAAAAGGATTATAACTACCATCGTCGTCATCGTCGTGGCACTGATTGTCGTCACGTTGATTGTCGTCGGCGCCAATCTTGGCCGGATTGTCAAAGATGCCATTAACGCTTACGGGCCGAAAATGACGCAGACATCCGTAACGGTGGACAAAGTGACCTTGTCTATCCTCACCGGCTCAGCGAAAGTGACCAGCCTGGTCGTGGGCAATCCGTCCGGATACAAATCGCCCAACGCCATTTCCCTGGGCACGGCTGCCGTGGGTGTAGATCCCATGAGCCTGATGTCGGACAAAATCGTCATTCGCTCCATCAAGCTGGAATCGCCGGAAGTCACGTTTGAAGGCGGTTTATCCGGAAACAATCTCAGCACGATTTTGGATAACATCAATGCCACCGGCAAAAGTGGCGGCACGCTCTCCACCAACGTGGCGGCCCAGCCCAAATCCGAAAAGAAATTTGAGGTGGACGATTTGCTTATCACCGGTGCCAAGGCCAATGTCATCCTGACCGACCCGGTACAGCGGCAGGTGAGCGTCACTTTGCCGGACATTCATTTGACGGATTTGGGCAAGGGTGGCGATGGCATTACCGCGACCGATTTGGCGCAACGCACCTTAAGCGCCATCACCACTGCGACTATTGAAGCTGCGGCCAAGTCTGCCATGAACATGGACCAGAACGCAGCGACGTTGAAGCAAGCCGGCCAAAACGCCGCTAAACAGCAATTAAATAACCTGCTGAATAATAAGAAGTAGGTCGGCAGGCGGCTATTTCAAGGCCGGATTAGCTTTTAGCTTTTCAAGCGCGGCCAGGGCAGATTCACTTTCAGCCGCCTTTTTATTTTTACCGCGCCCCCGCGCCAGTTCCATGCCTTCGTGCGAAACGGCGCATTCAAAAAGCGGATCATGGTCCGTGCCGGCGATTTGCAGCGTCTGATATTCCGGAGCATGGGGCGAACGCGCCTGGAGGAACTCCTGCAGTTCGCCTTTCGGATTCTCGATCACCGGCAGCACGGTCAATTCGCCAAATGCCGCCGCAAATTCGCGCAAAATAAATTCCCGGGCGGCGTCAAAACCGCCGTCCAAAAAAATCGCGCCCAGCATGGCTTCAAAAGCATCCGCCAGGGCGGATTCGCGGTCGCGCCCGCCGCTCATTTCCTCACCACGGCTCAAGATCAACTGTGCGCCCAGGCCAAGCGCACGCGCATGCCCGGCCAGGGTCTGCCGGTTAACCATTTTGGCGCGCGCTTTAGTGAGCGGGCCTTCATCCAGCGCGGGAAATTGCTCGTAGAGTTTTTGCGTCAGGATCAGGCCGAGCACGGCGTCACCGAGAAATTCCAGGCGCTGGTTATGGGCCATGGCCACGCCGCTTTCATGGGCGACCGACGGATGCGTGAGCGCGAGGCGCAGGAGATTTTCGTCGCGAAACTTGTAAGCGATAGCCACAGGCACGTTAAGTTTGTGCGGGCGTTTCGGCAACTTCAGGAGCCGGCGTCTCGGTGGCAGCCGGCGGGGCGGCGGGTGGGTTCAAGCCGTGTTCCAGCAATTGCGCGACATCCCGCTGGACCTGTTCGAGCTGGTCCAGGCGCAGGTCGGGATCGGCGATCGTGAAGATATCGCCGGTCTTAGGCTGCTCGTAAATGAAGATGCGGCGGCCATCGCGATTGATTTGTTCCTTCACCTTGAGGATGCGTTTGCGCTCGAGCATGACAGCCAGGATATAGCCAGCGGGCGCGTAACGCGGATCATTCTGTTCGATGAGCTTGCGCAAGAGCGTTTCGGCGGTGTCCTTTTGGATGGGATCCACTACCGGGACAGGCGCGTTGAAAACGGTTTGCCAATGGGAAATGAAACCCTTGCGCTCGCGCGCGCCGTCGTTGTACTGGTTTTGCCAGCAATTCTGGCAGATATCCATGCGATGCAAATTATCGGCGCGTTCGTCAAAAAGGAGAGTGTGGAGCGGCTGCTTGTCGGCAAAAGCCTGGCCGCAGGCTTCACAGGCGGCGGCGCGGGACTGGATGTTCCATTCGTTCATGTGTTTGAAAATTTAAGCATGAAATGATGGGGCCGCAAGTGATGAATCCGCCAGTGACATGAATAATCACAAAATTAACTATCGTTTGATCTGACTGAGGATTGTCGGGTCCTTGATTTTGGCATCATCGGCCAGGAGGAAGGCCTTGCTCAAAATTACGGAAAGCGTGCGGTCACCTTCGAAGGGTAGAAAAACTTCACCACCTTTTACCGCCGCGCCGCGGTCGGCTACGATGCAGAGGTACTGATTGTTTGGCTCCATCTGGATGTTGGCGCTGCCGAGGTGGATTTTGTAAGTGCGCAAGCTGCCTTTGACGACCAGGAATTTATCATCGAACGAACATTGGCCGGCGATTTTCAGCTTGGGCAGCAACCTTTGTAAAACTTCCTTGCGGGTTTTGGCCGAGGCGCTGAGGTCGCCAAATGAGAAATCGAGCCAATACGCACGGCCGCCATTAATCTCTCCATTGTCCTGCCAGGCCGGGTCACTGCCAATGCTGGCGACGCCGACGAATAAATCCACGTCGCGCATCACCTCGGAAAATACGGCGGCCGGAATGTCCGCGAGCGGGGCAGCTTCAGTATCGCGAACAAAGCGGACCTGGTCGGTGGCCACGTAGAGAAAAATCCCGGATTGCGAAGTCGTTTCGTTCCCGCCGGGATAATTCACCCAAAATTCCACGGCGAGACCCCACTGGGGCAGGCGCAGCGTGGGCACATTATGAGAGTCAAAATTACCCTGCAATAAATACGTCCAGCCTCGGTCCTTCGCGAGAGCGGCAAATTGGTGCTGGCGGACGATATGGGCCGCAAAGCGATTTGAATAGGTCGCGGTTTGCAGTTCCGCATCAGTAATAATATAGACTTCGCGATGGGCTTGTTTGAAAGGCTGGGTGATTTCGTGTTTGATGAGCCATTCGCGCCACGCGGCGACGGTCTCCACGGGGAATCCAATGGGATGCCAAAGGCGCACGCGGGTCTCGGAAGCGAGCCAATCCAGTGGCCGGTCATGTATATCTACCAGCTTGCCATCAAGCCATGTGCCGAGTGCGGTCCGGTCACCCAGTTTAAAATGCCAAATAAGCCGCCGACTGATATGTGCCAATAGGTGATGCTCCAGATAACGTTTGCGCCAGGTATCAAAGTCCCATTCACGACCCGTCATCAGCAGGCGCTCAATCCGATGGCGCTGGGCCGGGAGCATTTTTTCGATGTCGATAATGGTCCGCTTGAGAGCCTTGAGTTCGGGCCCGTGTTGCGCTTTGACTTCAGCCGGGGCGGATTTCTGCAACTTGCCATCGGCTTTGCGCCAGGACAATTCCAAGGCATCAGGGCCGGCGATGGAAAATTCCGCGGTGAAATCGCCGAAAGCCTGCTGATAACGGCCATCCGCATCCAATCCATAATCCGGAACGGTGGATTCCTCCAGGTCTTCGCGTGACTGGCCGCTGAGTTCGGCAGCACGGTCGAGAGATTTTCCAATTAATTTCCGGGCGCTCGGCTGCTTGACCATTTGGTTCAGGCGGGTGAGTTCCGCGGCGGCAGTTTCCGTGGTGGTAACACTGAGACTGTAGAGGCAGGCGTTGCCGACGCGCGGGCAGCGCGGGCCGAGCAAACGGACTTTTTTGAAGCAGACCTGGGCCAGCCGGGAGATGGCGCGAATGACGTCAGTATCGTCCCATTTTGCGCAGCACCAGACCAGGCCTTTGAGAATGACCGAATTCATGTCGTCAATGATCTGATCTGGTTCCGGATCGTAATTGCTCCGTGGTTCTTTATGCACGGGACGGGGCAGTGCGACGAGGTCAAACCACCGCAGCAGCCGGCTTTTGAATTCTTCGCGGCCAATGGGCTCCAAAAGTTGGTTTGCCGCCTTCGTCCATTTTTGGGTGGGCTTGGGGGTTTCTGCGAGCTGGCAATGTTGGAGCAGTTTGCACCAATGCGCCCGAAGCTCGGCGGACATTTGCTTCAGATCTTCAAGGGCAGCATTGCTCCATGCTTCGCCGGCCACAATCCCGGGATTATCGCCTTTGCCCAGCAACGTGTTGATGCGGTTGAGTAATTTGCGTCCAGGGCTGGACGCGCGTTCTTCCGAAAGTTTCCCCTGCCACTCCCGCAATTTTTTTTGAAGAGTTGGGGAACTGCTGAAGCGCCCAGCATGACGTTCGATCGCACGCAGGACGACTTCGTTGGAGAGGCTTTGATAGAAGGCGTTACCCGATTGGCCGGTGGTGATCTCCATGAAGGAAATGAGGTCCGCCTCCGAAAAGGGAATATCCGTGCGCAACAATTCACTGGCCAGCGAACTGAATTCTTCCGGGTCCATCACACGGTCTTCCGGTTTCCCGCCCCGGGCGGCCATCGCGATACGACGAACGAGCTGCATTTGATCCATCATTCTGGCCTGAATGCTCAATCCTTTTGTGCGTTCCGCTTCCTGGCGCTTACGGAAAAGAACGCGCACGACGATTGCCCGCAACGCGACTACTTTTTTTCCATCCGGCTGGCTGAGGAGTGAGACTCCCGCCGGACAATCCTTCGGGTCGAAGGACCTTAAAAAAATTCCCAGGCCGCCCTGGTGGCTGTTTTGCGTGAGATACTCGTCCAGTTCTTTGTGAGCGGCTGCCAAAGGATCGTCAGCATACATGGGAAATGCATCGCGACCGATGCGCTCGGGCTTTTTGCCCTGCTTCGACCAATCCCAAACGCGATTGATCGAGTCGGCAATGCCCGGTTCGTGTGACGATTCGTTATTTTCGGGAGCCGTCATATAAAAGCCCGAGGTTAACCGCCGACCAGCGGCACGAGTTTCACGAAGGAAACTTCGGTGTCCACCTTGACCTCAAATTGCTGGTCCAGGCTTTCGGCCTGCCGGTTGCCAACCAGGACAAAGAAGCCGTTTCGCTCGAATGCTTCGAGGGCTTTTTCGT
>DATJXK010000062.1:0-10562 GCA_035500235.1 Pseudomonadales bacterium
GCCGTTTTGGTTCAGGACAGAATTGAGCAAATCCACCGCTTCGTTGCGGGTCATCGGATGGCTGCTGATGACGCTGACGGTTCCACGGACTTGCGTGTCCATGACGATGATAAAGCCCGCGGCATCGCTCAGGTAATTCAGGACCTGGTCAAGCTGGACGTTGTTGAAGTTCAAACGCAGGTTGGCGGGCTCGGAATCATCCGGTGAACCTGCAGGAGTTTGAATTGGCGAAGACGCAGCCTGGCTGGCATTCGCCGGCTGCGACGTGCCGGCATCGGGCGATACGCCGGCCTGCGCGGATGCGCCGGGCCGGACGAACCGGATGGATGGCCTGGCCGAATTTTGAGCGCCCGAGGGGGCCAATTGGGCACCCTGGTCGGACTGCTGGCCGGACATGTCTGGTGGAGCTCCGTCCGGGCCCGGCATGGGCGGGCCGCCACCGCCATCGGGCATATCGTTTTGGGCGGCAGCGGGGAGCAAAAGCCCCGCCGCGCACACAGCCAATATTCTCAGGATTAATTTTTTCATTTTTGTTCTAGTTGTTTGCGTTGTTGCATTAATCTTTGCAAAGCATCACTGGCCGCGCCGCCCGAGGGCAGGCTGGTCGTGGAAGGGGCGCTCTGGTTGGTGTCCCCGGTGCCTGCGCTTTCGGTGCTCCCGGCATCAGTCACGGTCGTTCCGCTCCATTCGCCCGGCATGCTTAAGGTCCAGCCATCGCCTTCCTGCCTCATGGCTGCGCCGACGGTCATGCGCACCTGCTTCCCGGCGTTTTGCAATTCGACGCCGTCGAAATCAATCTTCGTCACGGTATAACCGGCAATCGTCCCGCCCTGCTGGAGGGACTTTTGATATTCCGAACTGCTGCCGTTGAAGAAGGCGTACATGCCATTGCGGTAACTCATGGTACCGGCGAGCGAAAACGTCGGCGCGCCACGTTCCATCCGCGGCCGATAAGTGGTTCCCCGCGGAAAACGGGTCGGGTCAAAAATGTTCCGCTGCACGATGATTTGGAAATCAGAATAATCGTTGGCATTGGAATCATTGGTGGACTGCGCCTGGGCAAAAAGGCCGGCGGCAAAAGCGAAACCAACCATCCACGGCACCATGGCTTTGCGCCAGGCCGCTTTCAAAATGACCAGTAGTGATGGAATGTTCATGGTTTTGGTGAAATGAGAGCGAGCCCGCTGATTTCGAGGCCCAGGGTCAATTGCTGTCCGCGCTCGTCGTTGGCCGTCAATTCAATGGAAGCGAGCTGCAGCGCCATGGGGTTGCTTTCAATTTCATAAAGGAAACGGCTCAAGGTCCCGAGGTCGCCGGTGGCCTCGACCCGGCAATCGAGCGTCGAATAATCGTCCTGGTCCATTTGCCATTGAGGCGTGACGCTGCTGACGTTGACGCCGGAATCGCCCACCCAATTGTTCAGTGACCGGAGGACCTGCTGTTCGGCCAGGGATGAGTCGTTGGGCAGCGAGTTGGTGCGCATGTTCGACCATTCGCTGAGGATGTACGACTCGCGGCGGATGAGCGATTTGCCCTGGCTGACTTCCTGGCGCAATTGTTTGATGGCATCCTGGCGGGTGTGCCACCATTTGGCCATCGGCCCGAACACCAGGAGATTGCCGGCCCAAAGCGCAACCAGGCCCAGTACTACGACCATTAAAAGTTGTTCGCGATTTTGAATTTTCATGGCTGGCCTCCCGTGGCATTGCCTACGAGAAAATTGAAAGTGAATTGCATGGGCGACGCGCCGCGGATTTGCTCAATCGTGGCGCCGTTTAATTGGTGGATGGTTTGCAACAGGGCCCGGCTGTCATTGGCCGTGCCGGAACAGGTGATGGTATTGCCGTGGATGGTGATGGACTTGGCGGTAACGGAGCCGTCCTGCGGAAACGCCATAGTCAGTTGCCGCAAAATCGTCAGCACGCGGAAAGAATCGTCGTACCACGCCTGGTAATGCTGGATTCTGCCCTGCACCGCCGTGAGGTCGCCGACCTTTTTCGACATTGCGTTCCATTGCGAGCGGAGGCTCATCAGTTCGATTTGCTGGAACAAAAATATTCCCGCCACGATGGCCAGGACCGCCGCAGCGATGGCGCCCGCGCTGCGAAGTTTGCCGGAGGAATATTTGGCAACAAACTGTTCCAGCGCCGTGGGCTTGGGCGGCAGCAATTCAAAGACGGGCGGCTGGTTCGCCAAATAACGCGAAGCCAGGCTGAACGCTGCCGAGACGGCGGCATCAGAAGGAATCTCAACGCCAAATTCATTCGGCGCATACGCCTTGACCACTTCCACGGCCAGGCCCATGGGCTCGAAGGCCAGCTCCATTTCATCGGCCAATTGGCTAGCCAAATCATTTGGGCCGAAAATCCGGATGTGGCGAACCGCGGCGCGCAGTTCCGCGGGCAATTGGCCGAGAGTGATGCGCGCCTCGCGCGAAACGGCATTGGCATGCAGGGTGCGCCGGCTGCCTTCATTTTCCACGGCCCCTTCAAATCCGCGCAACGCGGCCACACCGCCGTTGCAGGTGATTTGCAGGCCCACGCCCGTCTCGCCGATAATCAATGCGAGGACGCCATTTCCTTTTTCCGCAGTGGGCGGTTGCAGCGCTGTTAACCCGAGCGAAAAGCTCACGGGTTTTAATTTCGCCGCCGTTAACACCGCAATGAGCGATTCAATCTGGGTTTTGGAAACGCCCACGAGCGTGACATGCTTTTTATCGCCTGCCAAAGTGCAGCGCGAGTCCGCGAGTTGCAGTGTCGTGATATCGGTGGGGAAGCCGCGTTCGGCTTCGATTTGCAGGAGGCTCGCGGCGTCGGCGTCCGGCAGCGGGGGCAATTCGGTGTGGGCCGTGAGCACCCATTTCATCGGCAGGCCGACGATGCAATAGCGTTCGCGCACGCCGGCGGTTTCGAGGTGGTTGCGGATTTCCCGGCCTACCAGCTCCGGCGCCGCGGTGAGCGGATCCAGCGAAAGCGTGGCGGAAAAACTTTGCGTTTGGCGCAGCGAGCCGTTGTTTCGGCGCAGCACCACACCCTCCAGCCGGCTGCCGTCGAGCGACAAACCCAGCAGGCTGGTGGGCCGTTTGCGTTTCCCAAAATTAATTTTTAATATATTATTCATTGTGCATTCCCCGCATTAACCACCCAGGTCTCGCGGGCTTTTTCTCCCAGCGCCCATCCGAGCGATGACAAATCACGGCGATAAACAATCCTGGGTGTGCCGTCGCTGGTATCGAAAACGAACCGGACGCGGCGGTAACCACGTCCAAACGGCCCCACGGCGGCGATGTCCGCGGTAAATTGATAGCTGCGCGCGGTCACATAATCACCTCTCCGCAAAGCCTGTATCACCGGACTGGTGGCGCCGAGCGCATCTACCAGCCACGCCACGGAGTTAATACTGCTGGCATTTTGCTCGCGGTAATTGATCGCGTTTTGCGCCGCGCTGGTCGCGGTGCCCTCGTCCACACCGTGATCACTGCCGATGCCCATAAAGAGGGCCGCCAGCACCGTGCTGCCGGCGCTATTAATATTGACTCGGCCGCGAATATAAGTAGCGGCGCTGGTGGTGACTTGCGGATAAATTTTGGCAAAATCACTCGAACTCATCCCGGCATTTTTGCAGAAGACGCAAAGGTCCAAAATCCCATTGAAGGTGCCGCCAGTCCCGCGAGTAGGATGAGTATAATTGTAAATGGCCGTCGCCACGGCCTCGGCGTTGCCCACACCGGCAGATTCAAAAAGTGATTGCATCTGCTGCTTAGTCGCTGTGTTGACATTGGTCAGCGTCGTGCTGCCGCTGGTGCCGGTGATGAAATTCGGTTCGCGTGAATAGACCGTGAAGCAATCCAAAAGACCCGGCTGGATCTGGCTGCTGCTTCCGGACATAGGATTCATTGCGCCGCCCGCCGCGGGTGCGACCTGGACATCCGCATCCAAAATGCCGTTATGCTTCGGGTCGTTGCCATCCAAAAGATCCATCGTCGCGCCATAGACCAGGCGCAACTCATCCACGGTTTCAAATGGCGCATTTTTGTCGTCATAGCCGAGGGACGTATAATTCATCGAGTACAGGCCATTGCCGTTGGTGCTGCGCCAATCCACAATCGCGTCCGCGAAATCCTCAGTCATGTTTGGCAGGTACAGCAGCGTGTTCGTGGTGACCGTGTTTAAATTCAATTTGGAACATTCATCCACCAGGCCGAAATAAGGGTCAGACGACGCCGTCTCCGACGGGTCGCGGCCAATGAGCCAGAAATGCGAGTCGCCGATGGGCACGGCTTCGCAGGAAAATTGCGTATTTTGCGGGACAGCGCCGTTGGTCGAATAGGCGCTGAGCGCATAACTGACATAACGCGCCGCGCCTTCAATCGCCTGCTGGGTGGCGATGCCGGAAACGCGATTGTCCGACGCGCGCAATTCATAGGTCATCGAATTGGCGAAATACAAAGCGATGCTGATGAGGCCAATGGCAATCCAAAGCACAATGATCAGCACCGCTGCGCTTTCGCGCTGCTGCCGGTAAACCATGTTGGATGGACAGAGTTTCATTGAGCGCCACCTCCGCCAGCCCCGCCGTTACGCGAATCAACACCCGTGGCACCTCCTGCCCCACCACCACCATTGCCGCCACTGCCGTTCCCAGTATTGCTGCCGCTTCCTGCGTTTTCCGTGGTTGCAGTAACGTTGGTCACGGCTTCCAAATCCACCGGGACGATAATTTCAAAGGGCGACATCTGGTTGCCGACGGGCTGGATATCCACTTTGATGGCGGCAGGTAAATTCGTGTTCGCCGAAGTCAGCCCCGTCGTGTCCCAGGTTGTCCACCATTGCGCACCGTCGTAGCAGGAAAACGTAATATCCTGGACGCCGCCCATCATCCATTGATCTTCCGACTGTGGGGTCGTCTCAGACAAAAGATTGCGCGTGACACTGCGAATCAAATCCTTGCCCCGCGCGTTGTGGTCCGTCGGATCACGCAATTCATAAGTGACCCGCTGGATATCGCCCCAGGGATTTTTGTCATTCAACTCGCCGGTGGCCGTGTACAGCTCGATTGAAACCGGCGTGGCGTTGCCGGAACTGATGATGTTGCCCACGCGAAAGCCCCCGGACAAAACCTTGCTGGTGCCGTTGGTGGGGATGGTGATGCATTGCAAATCACGCTGCAGGGTCGTGAGCGTCTGGTCCACTGGCGTGGCATCGTCCACGAGCTGCTGCGTGGATTCGCGCAAGTGCAACCCGGCAAAGAAAGCGGCGTTCACAGTGATCAGCACAATCGCCGCGATCCCGATGGCCAGGATCATCTCGATGAGCGTAAAGCCATCGCGCGGCGATAATGATAATGTGTGCGGAACGATGTTCATGGCGCCGAGTTGGTAGAGGTCTGCTGGTTGGCGAGCGTGCTCATCGTCACCGTATAATCATGGCCCTGCGCGGAAAAGGTCACTTCCGCCGTGAGCAATTTCATCGCGTCCTTCGTCCAGTTATCGCTGCTCAATTTCCAGTGAAATTCATCGGCGCCTTCGTTGAACGTGCCGCTTTGCGCCCCGTTGCTCCAATTGGTCAGGACGATGCTCTGGCTAAGGACGCGGTCGGCCACGCGCGCGGCCTCGCCTTTGCGCGCGGCCACCTGGCCCGCGAGGCTGGAGACATGCAGCGCCTGCACCGCAACAGGAATGACAATCGCCATAAACACCATCGCCGCCAGGCATTCAGCCAGCGTGAAGGCGGATTCGCGGCCTTTGCCGCTACTTTTGATTGTCTTTAACTTCATATCCTGTGCGATTTTGCAATTCACTCAACAACAGCGTCTCGCTGCCTTGCATCAATTGCACCGTTTGGGGACTGTCTTCGTCAATCGTCCCGTCCGGCATAAAACGGATTGCGGGCAAATGATTAAACGTAGTGGCCGTGGTCGAGCCTGTGTTCACCAGCGTAATTTTGACGTTCTCGCTAATCGTCAAATTTTCCGCTTTAGGATCGCCGCCCTTCGGCGGGGATTCCTGTTCCAGGCCGATCGTGCCCTGCTTTTCATCCAGCCAAAGCACCACCGGCATTCCTTCCGAAACTGCGCGGGCCTGTCCCGCATGCATCAGCGCGACCAAGCGCCGCGCTTCCGAATCCAGCGCCCGTCCGCGCACGAAATCCGACATCCGGGGCGCCACCATGCAAACGGCCACCACCAGCAGCATCATCACCAGCACCAGTTCGATCAGCGTAAAGGCGCATTGGGCCGGCGATTTATTGTTGCCAGTTTCCAAGATCATCGGCGTCTCCAGATTTCCCGTCCGGCCCCATGGACCAAAGATCATAGCCGGTGGGGTTGTGTTTGCCCGGATAAGCATATTGATAAGGATTGTTCCAGGGATCGACCGGCAGGACGGCCGGGTCAAAATACGGGCCGTGCCAGTGCGCCGCATTCCGGCCGGGCGCAGTAATCAAGTCCTGCATACTCGACGGATAAAAGCCCATGTCCACGTCATACTGGTCGAGGGCGGATTTGATGCCGCCCTTGATGTCGGCCATGGCCGCGGTTTCGCGCGCCTGCTCGCTCTTGCCGGCAATCTTGGGGATGACCAGCGCCGCGAGAATGCCGATGATGGCGACCACCAGCATGATTTCCACGAGCGTAAATGCCCGGCTCAGCGCCCGGCCCAATTGGTTTCTTTGAACGATGTTTTTTTGGATTTCGATTTTCATAATATTAAAGGTGCAAATGAGATTATCATTTATGGTGTGTGCCAGTTTCCGATGTCATCGGAGGTTCCGGATTCGTTATCTGCTCCAGTGGACCAGAGGTCATAACTGGCGGGGTTGTGTTTGCCCGGGTAACTATACAGATAGATATTTCCCCAGGGATCTTTCGGAAGAGCGGCGGACTCAAAATAGGGTCCATGCCAATGAACCGCATTTTTGCCGGGCGCCATCAGTAAAGCCTGCAACGTTTCGGGATACGCGCCCATGTCCGCCTTATAACGATCGATCGCCGTTTTAATTCCCCCCGTGATATCGGTTTTGGCCGCGAAAACACGCGCCCGGGTGCTGGGGCCGGAATACCTGGGAATCACCACCGCCGCTACAATGCCAACGAAGGCCATGACCATGACAACTTCCACGAGCGTGAAAGCCCCGCTGTGTTTGGCCTGATGAATAATGCCTGTTTTCATAATGGCTTTTTAATGGATGTATTGGCTCATGGACAACACCGGCAGCAACATCCCAATGAAAATGGTCCCGATGAACGCGGCGATGAAGAAAAGCAACAGCGGCTCGGCAAAGGACACGGTCGTTTGCAAATTCCGGTTCAGGTCGTTTTCCGTAACGCCGGCCAGGCGGATGAGTTCCACGTCGAGTTTTCCGCTTTCTTCAGCCACGGAAATCATTTCCAGGGCGGAACTGGTAAAAAGCATTTTGCAATCAGCCAGGCTCTGGCCGAGGCGGCCGCCCTGCTGCACGCGTTCGATGGACTGGCCCACGGCATCCACGAGGATTTGGTTGCCGATAGAACGGCGCGCCACGTTCAGGCTTTGCACCAGCGGCACGCCCGCGCCAAGCAGCGTCCCGAGCATCCGGCAAAACCGCGCCATGGCAAATTGCGCCACCAGCGGCCCGATCATCGGCACCCGCAAAATGAATCCCTCCCACACGCGCTTGCCTTTTTCCGAAGTAAACCATGTCCTGAGGGTAAGGACGGCCACGATCAACCCGATGATGATAAAAATCCCGTAGGAGCGCATAAAATTACTCGCGCCAATAACGATTACGGTGATCAACGGCAGTGAACCATGAATGGTCGCAAAAACTTTCTGCAGCATGGGGACGAAGAACACCAGCAGTGCGGTTAAAATAATCGTCGCCAGGCAAAACAAAATGCACGGATAAATCATCGCGGCCATGACCTTGGACTTCAGTTCCTTTTGGCGGGACTGAAATTCCGCGATCTGCGCCAGCACCAGGTCCAGGAAGCCGCCGGCTTCGCCCGCTTCCACCATCGCAACGTAAATACGCGGAAACGTCTCCGGCGACTGCGCCATCGCGTCGGCCAATGACATGCCGTCCACGACTTTATCGAGGACTTCCTTCCATTTCGCGGAGACCACCGGCGAGGAAGCTTCCTTGGTCAGGATTACCAGGGCGCGACTCAGCGGCACGCCGGCCGCCAGCAGGCTCGAGAGCAATCGCGTGAAATTTTCCAGCGCCTTGGGCGAAACTTTTTTCGATTCAAATTTGAAGGAAAAATTTCCCGGCAGTGCCGAGGCGCTGGCGCTTTTGGCGGACGCGGTGGCTTTTTCCGAGAGGTTCACGGGCCGCAAGCCCAGCGTCTCGATCTGCCGCAGCGCATCGGGCCGGCCCGGCGCCTCGAGCACGCCTTCCGCGATGGCCCCATTGGCCTGGATAGCTTTGTAAGAAAACGTGGGCATTTTATTTATTGGCTAATGCAACGCTCGCGGGAGTGGCATCCATCGCTTCATTTTTAGTCGTCCGCGCGACTTCCTTGGCGGTCGTCACGCTCAAAACTTCCTCCACGGTAGTGCTGCCCTGGCGCACCATGCGCCAGCCGTCCTCGGCCAGCGTCTTCATTCCCTGCCGCCGCGCGGCGTCGCGGATTTGGTCGGTCGAAGCGCTCTTCAAAATCAACTGGCGGATTTCGTTGTCCGTATCCATCCATTCAAAAATCGCGTGCCGGCCATGGAATCCCGTGTTGCGGCATTCGCGGCAGCCCACGGATTTGTAAATCGTCGTCGTGGCGGGAATGCCTAATTGCGCCTTCAGCGTCTGCGCCGTGGTGGAATCGTCCGGCACCTTGCAATGTTTGCAAAGCACGCGCACGAGCCGTTGCGCGAGCACCGCTTCGAGCGATGAAGCCACGAGATACGGTTCCACGCCCATATCCACGAGCCGCGTCAACGCGCCCGGGGCGTCGTTGGTGTGCAGCGTGGAAAAGACCAGGTGACCGGTCAGCGAGGCTTGCACGGCGATTTGCGCCGTTTCCTGGTCGCGAATTTCGCCGATGAGCACGACGTCCGGGTCATGGCGCAAAATGGAACGCAATCCACGCGCAAACGTCAGTCCGGATTTTTCGTTTACCTGGATTTGGTTAACGCCCTTGAGCTGGTATTCCACTGGGTCTTCGATCGTGATGATTTTCCGCACCGAATCATTGATTTCATTCAGCGCGGTATAAAGCGTGGAGGTTTTGCCGCTACCAGTCGGGCCGGTTACCAGGATGATGCCGTGCGGCAGCTCGAGGACGCGCTGGAAGCAATCCAGTTCGCGCTGGCCCATGTCCAGGTCTTTCATGCCGCGCAACGTGGAATTCTGCCGCAGCAAACGCATGACGACGGCTTCACCGTGCAACATCGGGATAATCGAAACACGGATGTCCACTTCCGCCTCGTCAATGCGCACTTTGATGCGCCCGTCCTGCGGCAGCCGTTTTTCGGCAATGTTCAAATGGCTCAAAATCTTAACGCGGGAAACAATGGCCGGCTGGAATCGTTTGAGTTGTGCGGGCACAGGAACGTCCTGCAACACGCCGTCAATGCGGTAGCGAATCCGGAATTCGTCTTCGAACGGCTCGAGATGGACGTCCGAAGCGCGCAGCTCAATCGCGTCCTTGAGCACCTGGTTGACGAAGCGGATGATCGAGGCTTCGTCCTCGGCCGCCTCGTCCAGGTTCGTGTCGTCGGCATTTTCATCCACCACCTGGAACCCTTTTTCCTCGTCCAGGGTGCCGATGGTATCCGCGCCTACGCCCAGGCGCTTTTTGATTTCGCGCTGGATGGCTTCGCTCGAAGCGATGACCGGCTTGAGATTCAAACCGGTCATCGTCTTCAGGGCGTCCAGTCCCTGCGTGGCAAAGAGACGGCTGGTGGCCACCTCGACCGTCCCATTGTCACGTTTGAGTGGGAGGAGTTCTTCTTTTAACAATAGCCGCGCCGGAAAAAGCGAAAGGAGCTGGCGGTCCGGGTTCACGTCGTCGAGCGTCGTGTACGCCAGGCCGTATTCCTGGGCGAGCCAGCGCAGGACATCATCCTCCGTGCGGACCGGGGATTTTTCGCGGACCAAAAAATCCGCGTCAATCGCCGAAAGCTGCCGGTTGGCCACCATCCGCTCCAGCAGTGGTTTCAACGTTGATTCCGCGGCCGCCTGGGTTGCTGTCTCGTTCATGATACTCAGCTTCTTTCTTTTCCGTTTCCGTTTCTTAGTCCACAAGGCCCATCAAGGCCGCCGAGGCTTCCTGACGGGGGGTCAATACCGCGCGAAGATTTTCCTGCGCCGCTTTCAAGGCCGCTTGTTTCTTCTGCTGCGACGCTTCGTACTTGGCCAGCAGGTCTTTGACCTGGGCGTCGGGCGCGTTGTTATCAATCGCATTTTGCAGCGCTTCGGCTTCCGGGCTGGGCTGGCCAAACATACCGCCGCGTCCGCCACCGCCGTTGCCACCGTTGCCGCCGCCATTTTGGTCGCCACCGCGATTGCGACCGCCACGGCCGAACATCATGCGCATGCCGTTGTTGCCGACTGCCTGCCGGGCATCAAATACTTTTTGCACCAGCGGCT
>DATJXK010000063.1:0-6813 GCA_035500235.1 Pseudomonadales bacterium
GGCGGCGCAACCTTAAATGTTGCGGGGCTTTCTACCGCCTTCGCCCTCAGCTCCAACCAGACTTTGAGCAATAGTACGTCAACGGCGACCATCGAAGGCAATGCTGCCACTGGTTCGGGAGCGCTGTCATTGACTTATAGCTCCGGCACACCTTCACTCGCCGTTACCGGTGGCACTTTGACATTGTCTGCCGGGACGGTGGTAAAAATTAATAACCTTGGTTCGGTTCTTGCCGCAGGCAGTTACCCGATCATTGCCTCGGGCGTTGGCGGGTCCGTAAGCGGGACAGCGCCATCCACAGTTACGGTTGCGGGTGGCGGCGTAGCGGCGGGCCAGCCCGTCTCGCTTCAAATTAATAACGGCTCACTGGTTCTGGTGGTTGGGTCGGTTGCGTCCCCCGTGACGATTACGGGAATCAATATTAGCGGATCGACACTCACACTCACGGCCACGAATGGGGCGAGTGGAGGACAATTTGTGCTGCTGGAAAGTACCAATCTGATGTTGCATTTGGGCCAATGGACGCCGGTAATCACCAATAATTTTGATGCCAACGGCCATCTGAATCTCTCAACCAACATTGTAACACCCGGCACTCCGCAGGAGTTTTATCTTCTGCAAATGCCGTAAAAATAGAATGGATTTAAATAAAATAGAGCAGCCGCCAGCAGGAGCCTGTCTGGCGGTTTGCTGGTCGAAACATGCATTTGAAAATGAGACGGAAATGAGAAGAAAATCGCAAATTTCAGGTTTTACATTGATTGAACTCCTGGTGGTCATCGCGATCATCGCGATTCTCGCGGCCATATTATTGCCCGTACTTTCGGCGGCGCAACGCCGCGCACAGCAGGTGTATTGTATCAACAATCTCAAACAGCTTACAGAGGCGAATTTGATGTATGTGGATGACAACCATGTTTGGGTGGGGGCGACTAACCCGGTGTCTTCAACCTACGGTGGTGATTGGATGCTGACTATGGCGGGGTATTACGGCAATTTGACCAATGTCATCCAATGCCCAACCGCGCCGTTGTCTCCCAGTACCGCAGGCACCACTACCGGTACTGCCAATTCGGCCTGGTACTGGTCGGTGGGAGGAACCACGTACTGGGGCAGTTTTGCCTACAATGCCTGGCTCGAGCCGGCCTCCAGCGCGGCGCCATCAGGTTCGGGCGGTTTTACTAATGCCAAAGCAAATCGCAGTTATCTTTTCCAGAATCAGGTGGCGGTCAAGTGGCCGGTGCAAACACCCATGTTTTGTGACGGGGTATGGCTGAATTTAGATCCCTTAAATAACGATGCGCCTGCTTTGAATTTTTACCAGCCGGTTTCCGGCAGTCAATTGGCCACCCAGGAGGGAATGCAGCGGATAAATATCGCCCGGCATGGCGGCGCCTCGGCCGGCAGCGCCCCGCGGAATGTGCCTCCGCCAGTCCC
Source organism: Pseudomonadales bacterium (assembly GCA_035500235.1). GTDB lineage: Bacteria > Verrucomicrobiota > Verrucomicrobiia > Limisphaerales > UBA11358 > UBA11358. Next base: position 1,438 of record DATJXK010000063.1, read on the forward strand.
GCCCAATCCCGCTCTTCCGGGTAGAATCGATATGAGCTTCGTGGATGGGCACGTTGAATCGGTTTTGACCCAGGGTCTCTGGAACTACTATTGGCATGTTAATTGGATTCCTCCCAGCCCCAGCCCTCCGCTTTGAGACGCAAGGCAGTACGCCAGTTAAATAGAATGATTACGGAACGAATTTCTGCCGCGTTGATTTTGCTGCTTTCTGCAATGACTTTGGCTGCAACGCCGTCCTTCCAGCAAACCGGAAATGTGCTGGCTATGTCTAACGCCAACGTCACGGTGAACTATAACTTAAGCACCGGTACGGCGAATTTTTACTGGCAAAACTCTGAAAAAATTACTGGTTTTTATAGTGTCGTCAGCAACAGCAGCGCGTATATCGCCACCACAAGCTACCCAAACCACAGTTGGGGATTGGTGAATGGAGCGGAAGTGGTCATCACCAACTCCGGCGATAATCTTCCAATAATGCTGCAATATTTTACCCTGGACCAGACCGATAGTTTCCTGGCGAGCGTCTCGCTATCGGCCTCAACGAACCTGCAATCGAACTGGATGGCGCCCCTCGTGGATAGCACCACGGGCGGGGTCAATCTTGGAGTTGCCAACGACAACCGGGCGCTATTCGTGCCGTTCGATAATGACCATTCCGTCTCTTACAATTCCGAGTCCATGAATGGCTCGGATACTGGCAGCGAAGTGGGCGCGTTTTACGACAATGTCAGCCGGAACGGTTTAGTGGTGGGGTCAGTGACGCATGATACCTGGAAGACCGGGGTTTATTGGTCCGGTTCGAATAACAGTTTAAATCAATTACAGGTTTTTGGCGGTCTGGCGGATCACTGGACATGGGATGTTATGCCTCACGGCTCCGTCCACGGGAGCGTTATTTCTTCGCCACAAATTTTCGTGGGATTCAACAGTGACTGGCGGACGGCGATGGAAAATTTTGCGAACGAAAACGCCCTTATCGCGCCGAAATTGGCATGGGCTGGCGGGGTTTCGTTCGGTTGGAATAGTTGGGGAGTAACAAATTACCAGGGCAATATCAGTTACGACTCCGCGATGGCTGTGGCTGATTCTATTCACACTAATCTCCAAATCTACGGGTTTACGAACGGGGGCACAGTGTATGTGAACCTCGATTCCTATTGGAACAATCTGTGGACCGACTGGAACGGCTCGCAATTGCTCGCATTTGTCGCGCACTGCCACGCCAACGGGCAAAAGGCGGGAGTTTATTTTACGCCGTTTGCGTTTTGGGGAAATGCCAATGATGCGACTAATTATTGGGTTCCCGTCGGATATCCGCCCAATTACAACCTGTATCGGTTTAGCGATATTTTGCTCCGGGACAAAAATGGGAATTTTATTTCAAATGATGGAGGATTGGCGATTGACCCGACTCATCCGGGAACACAGGGATACATCGATTATTACATGTATTGGTTTCAGTATTGGGGGTTCGACTATGTGAAGTTGGATTTCCTCTCACATGGATCGTTGGAAGGAGTTCATTACGACCCGAATGTGACGACCGGGATGCAGGCTTTCAACGAGGGGATGCAGTACCTTTGCAACGAAATCAATGGCACAATGTTCATCAGCGAATCCATCGCGCCAATCTTTCCCTACAAGTATGCAAACAGCCGGCGGATCGCCTGTGATGCCCAGCAATCTAAAATCTCCAATACTGCTTATACGATGAACGCCGTTTCGTGCGGTTGGTGGATGAGCGGGCGGCTGTATCAATTTAATGACCCGGACATTTTAGTGTTTGATAACGGGCCTGATGCGAATGAAATCCAGAGCCGGCTGATTAACGGTGTCGTGACGGGGCTCATTTTGAATGGCAGCATTTTAACAAATGCTACGAGCGTCGTGACGGCCCAAATGTGCCTGACCAATCCGGCCATCAACTCCGTCGCACGCGTGGGACAGACTTTCCGGTGTGTGGATGGGGCTACGGGGACCGGCGCAGGGGATATATTTGTGCGGCAGGACGGGACCAACCTCTGGCGCATCGCGATCTTTAATTATACCGGCAGCACGGCCAGCCAGGTCGTAAATTTGAGCAGCGCCGGCTTGCCGGCGGGGACATACAATGCAACTGACTTGTGGAGTGGCGCGACGTCCACGGTTACCGGTTCGCTGAATGTTTCTTTAAATGAAAAACAGGCGAAATTATTTTCCCTGGCATCGGTGATTGCGCCGCCTTCGATAACCGCGCAACCTGTTTCCTACACAAATTCCGTCCCGATGTATGCGGGAGTGCTGGTTACGCTTTCCGTTTCAACGGGTGGTACGCCGCCCTTTTCCTATCAGTGGTATCAAATTATCGGTGGCGTGACGAATGCAGTTGCCGGTGGAACCAATGCTTCGTTTATTCATGCAGCGCAATCAAATGACACCAACGGGCCATTAAATTTCTTTGTGGTGATTTCCAATGCTTACGGGAATGCCACCAGTTCGGTCGTAACAGTGAATTTAAGCAATATCGTGTCCGGCAGACCGGATGCCTTGAGTGTCCAATTTAGTCTCACGAACTATTCCGGTTATGCCGGCGGTCTTTTCCTGGGCCCCACCGATACGGCGGGAGTTTACGGAGTATCGAATTGGAATGTTTTTGCCATTACTCCTGCCGGAGGCAGCGGCGGGACCCAGCCCGGGATTGTTTCCAGCAATCTCTTGGACCGTTTGGGCGTGATGACACCCGCGTCTCTTCACGTGGCCAATGTGAGTGACGGCTGGCATCAAACTGCCCAAACCATTGCCAGTGCCGACAATGCCAATGCCAGGATGATGAATACTTTCTGGAAGACGTATAATGATTCATCACCCAAAACCAACATTCTTTACGCGACATTCACCAATATTCCGAACGGCATTTACAGCGCCTATGTTTATTTTATGCAGAACAATCCCGGGGCGATGGGCAGCATCTATGGTGATGGCACGCTAACCAATTATTTCACTGAATTCACTTCGTTTACTTCTTCAAGCAATTTTGCCACGGCGATTGATACAAGCGGCACGGTATATCCCTCTGTTAATTATCTTAAACTTGCCGGACTTTCCACGGGCGCGAGTAATTCCATAACAATTACGACAGTTTATGTTGGCGGTGCAGACGGGATTGGTGTCTGTGGCATTCAATTGGTGCCACCGCTGATGCTTAACGTTGGCGCGTATACGAATGGCCAATTCAGCTTCCAATTTCCGGCTCCGAATAACCAGAGTTACGTAGTGGATGTTTCCAGCAATCTTTTTAACTGGGTTCCCGTGACGACCAATATGACGACCAACGGCTGGTTTATTTTTGTAAATACAAATGCCACCGGGTCGCATCAATTTTACAGGGTCCAACAATGAAGAATCGAATACTCGCCATCATTGTGTTGCTCGGCCTGGGCGTCTTTTCATGTACCCGGATTTTAGCCGGGCAGGGCGCGGGCCGGATGCTCTACGCGGTGCCAAATAACTCGTTTGTCGAGAATATTTCGGGCGATAACCTCGTGACGATTAATGACACTTCTGGATCCATTTCGACGCTTCAGACATTGATTAACAATGCCCGTACGGCCAATCCAGGGTATGTGATTATCATTCACCTGTTGAGCGGGGCGACTTATTGGGTGGACAACAATAATGGCGGCCTGGTGCTTGGTTCGCAGGAGTCCCTGGTGGGCAGCGGGGCTTTAATTGAGGCGACGAATGCCGCCGTGACCAACACGCTGATTACCATCAGCGCAGGCTCAACGAATGTATCGATCGCCGGCGGTGTCTTAAACGGCAACGGAGCAAATATTTATTGCATCTTCGCACCTTCTGCCTCAGCGCGAATCAATGTTGATAAAGTGATTGCGGGAAATTGCGGCCAGGACAGCATCCAGTTAAACGGCCAGGGCGGAAATACCTTTAACAATGAAATGACAGTGACGCGCTGTGACGTATCGGGCAGCGCAACGCATTCAGGCATTAGCCTCTGGAACGCGACGCAGGCAACCTGCGTGGATAACAACTGCCATGGCAATTCCGTGGGTATCTGGATGGGAAATTGCGGGTATTGCAACGTTGCCAACAATACGTGCGAAAGCAATTCCGTGGGAATCGATTTCGCGAGCGGCAATGACAACTACATAGCCAACAATACCTGCAACAATAATGGAACGGGCATTCTCCTGGATGGTTCAAGCACCATGGTCGTTTCCGATATTATGGCCAGCAACTCAGTGGCGGGAATCAACTCCAGCGGCAGCGGCAACATTTACGTGGATAATGTGTTCATGGCCGGTAACCAGGCCAATTTCATTAATGGCGGTTCGGGTGACGATGTTGTCCCTTACGAAGGAGCTTTAAACGGGGCAGGGCAAAACTATTTTTATCCGCCGCTCATTGATAACCAGCACACGACGACGATTGTGAACGGCATGGGCCGGTATGATTTAGTGGATAACCAGGCGACTACGATTGATGCCGTGCAAAGCGAATATAACGCCGCCGTGAGCGCCAATCCTGGTGACGTGATTGTCCTGCACCTCAACGGCACTTATACCGTGGGCGCCAATCCACTGACGCTGGGCTCCGATACCTGTGTGCTTTTGGGTGGAATTATCCAAATCAATTCCTCTACCACTGCTAATTATGCGATTACGGCTTCCAGCGGAGCCAGCTATATTTCAATCTCCGGTGGAACGATCGATGGCGGCACCGCCAGTCCACCCTCCCATGGACGCAACGGCATTTATTTTTCCGGGATCTCTATGTTTCAAATTGATGCCGTCACGTTGCAAAATTTTGGGAACAACACCTCACGCGTCGGCGGTTCGGACGTCATTCGCATTGACCACGGCAATACACCGCGAATTGTGACCCGTTGCACGATCAATGGAGGTTCGGCGCGGGGAATTTGGGTGGCCACCAGCGGGCCTCGTGACGTGATTTCTGATAATACCGTGACCGATGTCCAAATGGATGGGGTGGATTGTGACGAGTCCACCAGCGCCAGCCTGGTAAAATTTAATTATCTTTATAACAACGCCCGGTACGGCGTTTTCCTCGAACAAAGCGCCGCCTACAACCTCGTGCTGGGAAATATTTGCAACTACGACCAGAGCTACGGCATCGGATGTTACAATAACAGCAGCACCCCGCGCGGGGCCACGGAATATAACAGCATCGTTTGCAATAGCCTTTTAGGAGACAACGGCCTGCGCAACGGTTCGACGGGAGATGGCAGCAGTGTTACCAGTTCGTATAACTTTTATTTTAACAACACTGTGATGAATGCGAACATCCAATCACAACTTTACGGCACGCAGAACTATTATTCGCAAAATTACATGGGCAACAGCTCGATTTCGACGAGCG
>DATJXK010000064.1:0-7021 GCA_035500235.1 Pseudomonadales bacterium
CGTCCATGCTTAAGGCGGACCGGGTTGGCTTAGCACGTTCATTGCCGGCAGGGGATGGCCGGTCGCGTCAAAAAGCGAATTGGGATCCGGCCGGCTCCAGCGATTGGTCGCGCCCGGAATATAAGTGGCCTCCGGATGCCAGTACATAACGCCGATGCCGCGCCCATCCGGCGCCGCTTTGACTGTGGCAATCAATTCTGCCAGAAAATCTTTTTGTCCTGCCGGTGTCATCGGCCAGATCATGTATTTGGCCGCCGCTGCGGAAGGATGAACGTCCCGCGAAGGATAAGCGGTTTCGACAATCATGACATCCTTGTGGTAACACTCGATGGTCTGGCGCAGATTGTCCCGGACATTCTCCATGGTGCCGTGCCAGTTGGGATAATAGCTTTGGCCGATAACGTCATAATCCACGCCGGCCTCGGTCAGGTGATCGAAATACCATTTGGTGACCGGCCAATCACCGCCGCAATCAATATGGATAATAATGCGGACGTGGTCCTGCGGTGTCGTGGCGGAACGGACTCCGGCAATGTTTGCCTTCATCAAACGAATGAGATGGTCCCATTGTTTGGCGTCGTCGTAAGGCTCAGGTGGCTTGATTACTTGCACGTCGCCGGAAAACACTTTCACCGTTGAGAGCGGAACTTTTACCTGGCCATCAGGCCACAACAGGCCGCCGGTAATTTCATTTCCTACCTGCACAAAATCCGGCGTCGCACCGGCGTCTTTCAAGGTCTTAATCACGTTGGACGTGTACATTTGGGATTGCTCGACCAGCGCGTTAAAATCCAGGTTGGTCCACGCGGCCGGCTTATTCTGCTTCTGCGGATCCGCCCACCAGTCCGAATAATGGAAGTCCAGCATGAAGGCGCCGCCATTTTGTTTGATGCGTTGCGCGAGTTTAACGGTATAAGCCAGGCCGTTATCGCCGTTGCGCGGATCAACCCAAATGCGAAGGCGAAAACAATTCCACCCGTTCTTCATAAAAATGGCGAGCGCATCGCCGGGCTTATCGCCATCCATGTAAACGCCGCCGCGTTGCTCGACGTCCAAGAGCGTGGAAATATCCGCGCCCAGATAAAATTCAGGAGCTGTACCCGTGGACGTTTCTTTGGTGCTGGCGCAACCAGCCGCAAAGAGCAAGGCAATGACCGTGGCTGCCCACAAATAAAATGGCGCGGGGAAATTTTTGAGCATGCCGCAATTTTACACCCGCCGGCCAAATCCTTGCATCAGGAATCTTGCATAAATCCCAAAACCATACATTTGTGAGGCCTGAAAATTTCGATAAAAGATTGCCCTTTAACTTAAAATCGCAATGATGTCTTTAAAATACGTCAATGGAATCTCTTCATCACCAACGCAACCTCGTGCCTGAAAATCCCATGCTCCAATTAAACCTCCTTCCGCGGCTGCTTTTGCCGGCCATTATTTTTGCCAGTTTGACCGTTAGCACTACTGCCGTCATGGCGGGCTCGCCGGTTCGTGAACGCCTGTCCTTCGACTCCGATTGGCGCTTCGTCAAGGGAGACCCGGAAGGTATCAGTAACCAACTCAGTTATGCCGAAATCAAGCCCTGGGTCACGGCGAATGGCGGCCAGTTCGCTAAGGACGGGACGAATTCCGCACGCCCTTCCAGCGACCCCGGCGCTGATGCCGCTTATATTCAACCGGGTTTTAATGACCAGGGATGGCAATCGATAACGCTCCCGCAGGATTGGGGTATTGCAGGCCCATTTGAGCAAAGCCTGCCCGGGGAAACGGCCAAGCTGCCGTGGGCAGGCGTCGGCTGGTATCGAAAGCATTTCGACGTGCCCGCATCCGATTTTGGCCGAAAAATTTATTTGGATATGGATGGCGCGATGTCCTACGCGAATGTCTGGCTCAACGGCCATTACGTGGGCGGCTGGCCTTATGGCTATGCTTCCTGGGAAGTGGACCTGACGCCGTACATCAAGTTCGGCGGCGCGAATGTCGTCGCCATTCGCCTGGACAATCCGCCTTCCTCCTCGCGCTGGTATCCCGGCGGCGGCATCTATCGCAATGTCTGGCTGTCCAAAACTTCGCCCGTGCATGTTGATCATTGGGGGACCTATGTCATGACGCCTGATCTCATCGATGTCGACCCTGATAAAAAAATCGCCAGCGCAAAAGTCAAAATCCAGGTCACGGTTGATAACGACTCTGATACGGATGCCGGAATTTCTGTTAAGAATAAAATCTATGAGCTGGAAGATAATAAGAAAGACGACGCCGTTGGTTCGGTGACGACCAATGACCTGAACGTAGCGGCGCATGGGACCGCGACAGTTGAATCTGAAATCAATGTTGAAGAGCCGGAATTGTGGAGTCTCGACAAGCCGCAACGTTATGTGGTGGTCACGTCCATCGAGCAGGATGGCAAGTGTATTGATACTTACGAAACTCCTTTCGGCATTCGCACAATCCGGTTTGACGCGGATAAAGGCTTTTTCCTGAACGGCCAGCACGTGCGCATCCAGGGGGTGTGCGATCATGCCGACCTCGGCGCGATCGGCACGGTCGTGAATGTTTCCGCGCTGCAACGGCAGGTCCAAATTCTGAAGGAGATGGGATGCAACGCCATTCGCACCAGCCATAACCCGCCTGCGCCGGAGTTGTTGGATTTGTGCGACCAAATGGGAATCCTCGTGATGGATGAATCGTTCGATTGCTGGCAAAAAGGCAAACGGCCAAACGATTATCATGTGCTCTTTCCTGACTGGCACGAGAAAGACTGGCGCGCCGAACTGCGTCGCGATCGCAATCACCCGAGCATCATCCTTTGGAGCATCGGCAATGAGGTGCCGGACCAGAATTCGCCGACGGGACGGCGCATCGCCGGCGAGTTGACCCGCATCGCGCACGAGGAAGATCCCACGCGTCCCACGACAGCCGCCTGCGACCATATTCCGTCCGGCTTTGACGGTTTTCAAACCAACGTGGATGTCTTCGGTTACAACTACAAACCGTTCGAGTACGCCCGCTTTCATGAAGCCAATCCGGATAAGCCGCTCTTTGGCAGTGAGACGGCGTCCACGATCAGCTCGCGCGGCGAATATTTTTATCCGGTGCATACCAATAAGAATGACGGCGAATATAATTTTCAAATGAGTTCGTACGACCGCTCGGCCCCGCATTGGGCCACCACTCCCGATGAGGAATTTTTGGGTGAGGACCAAAATCCGTGTGTGGCCGGCGAATTTGTTTGGACCGGCTTTGATTACCTGGGCGAGCCGACTCCTTTCGACAAAGAAGGGGACCCATCCCGCAGCTCGTACTTTGGCATCGTTGACCTCGCCGGCTTTAAGAAGGACCGCTTTTATCTTTACCAGGCGCGGTGGCGGCCTGATTTCGCCATGGCGCATATTGTTCCCCAATGCTGGAATTGGCCTGACCGCGTCGGCCAGGTGACGCCGGTGTATGTCTATACATCCGGTGATGAAGCAGAGTTATTTTTAAATGGCAAATCGCTGGGCCGAAAACAAAAGGCTACCGGCGAATATCGCATCTGCTGGAATGACGTGCAGTATCAACCGGGCGAGCTCAAGGTGGTTGCTTATAATCATGGCAAACGCTGGGCGAAGGATGAAGTTCGCACGACAGGCGACGCAGCCAAAATTGTCCTGCAAGCCGAACGCCGAAAAATAACCGCCGATGGGAAAGACCTGCTCTACGTCACGGCGATGGTGACAGACAAACACGGCCTAACGGTGCCGCTGGCGGATAACGCCATCCATTTCGATATTTCCGGCCCGGGCGAAATCGTCGCGACGGACAACGGCGACCCAACGGATTTGAATGCGTTTCCGTCGCACGACCGAAAAGCTTTCAACGGCCTGGCGCTGGCTATTGTCCGGGGCAATCAGACCGGCAAAATCACGCTCGAGGCCAGTTCGCCGGGATTGGAACCGGCGCGTTTGAAGGTTAAGGGCGAATAGAAATTTTCCCACGTAGAGCCAAAATAAGTCTTGTCGGCGAATCCCCGCGGTCCTATATTGCAAACGATTTGCAATTAGATGCAAAAGTGGCGCGGTTGCTGCTTTATTGAAGCCGGAATGCTCATGCCGATTCCATTGAGTCGCCGCACGCGCGGACATATCTTCCGCGTGACGGGTGCGGTGGCGCTGTTTGTCTTCCTGTTCATGTGGACAGCGGAGATTTGCCCGCCCCTGCATGAATGGCTTCACGGCGGCGCGATCCCGGATGACGACGATTGCCCGGTGGTGGCCATCGCGACGGGGCATGTGCAGGTGGACGTGGCGCCCGTCCAGGCTCCCGAGCCGGTCAACGTCATCGAAATCACTCCCCGCGCTGAAGTTACCGTTTTTGTTCCCTCCGAAAAAGTCCTCCCCAACGAACGCGCTCCGCCTCTGTTCTTCGCTTAATTCTCATTGCCGTTAATCCAACCGCGACGGTGGGCTTATGCCCACGCCCGTAACACCATTCGGGCAATTCATGCCCATGCCGCGGCCTTCAAGAAGTTCAACTAAAGCTGATGCTACGTGTGTAGCTCAAACGTGGCTCCTTAAGAGCCGCGCAGCAGAAAATTTTAACGCAGTTAATCCTTTTGAAGTTATGAAGAGATATGATGAACAGAAAAAATTTAGGTATCGAAGAAAGTGCAGGGACAGTTGTTGGGTGGCGGTTTTGTCAGTGGCAATGCTGTGCAGCGGCATGGCGATGGCGCAAACGAACAATGCCACGATCGAGCTGACTCCGCTGGCCCCGGTGATGTCATATAGCCCGACCAACACCGGCCCGGCGGAAGCAGCCACAAACAGTGCGGCCGGCACGACGAATGTGGCGAACCTCGGGAATGTGACAGTCATCGGCCAGTTGGACCAGGCGCGCAGTACGATTCTGCCGAACCTGGGCGCGACGGCCTACGTCCATACAGCGGATCAGATCCAGTCACAATCGCAGGGCGATAACGCACCATTGAACCAGGTGATCCTGCGTTCGCCGGGCGTGGTGCAGGATTCGGCGGTGAACGGCGATTTGCACGTGCGCGGCGAGCACGCCAATTTGCAATATCGCATCAACGGCGTGCTGTTGCCGGAAGGCATCGCGGGCGGATTCGGCCTCGAACTGGACCCGCGCTTTATCCAATCCATGCAGCTCATCACCGGTTCGCTGCCGGCGCAGTATGGATTTCGCACGGCGGGGGTGATCGATATCGAGACCAAGACCGGCGACTTCCAAAACGGCGGCCAAGTGGGCCTGTACGGCGGCAGTTATAATACCTTCGCGCCGAGTTTCGAATACGGCGATACCGAAGGAAAATGGGATTACTATATCAATGGCAGTTTCAACCAAAACGACCTTGGCCTGGAAAATCCGACCTCGAGCGCGAATGCCATCCACGATCAAACCGAGCAATACCGGGCGTTCGTCTACGCCTCGCGTTTGATGAGCGATACCAGCCGGCTCACCCTGATGGGCGGCGCGAACTACAGTTCGTTCCAAATTCCCAACACGCCGGGCCTTCCCGTAGGCACGGCATCGGACACGGCCCAAACACCGTGGATCAACTTCATGTCGCCGCCGACGAATACCGATTCGTCGCAGCTCAATGAAAATCAAATCCAGCAGAATTATTATACGGTGCTGGCTTACCAGAAGTCGGCAGGCGATTTGAATTATCAACTCTCCGGGTTCGGCCGCATCAGCGACGCGCATTTTATGCCCGACCCGAGCGGCGACCTGATCTTCAACGGCGTCGCCAGCGATGTGGACCGCAACCTTTACTCGATCGGCGGGGAGTTCGATGCCAGTTACGAACTCGGCGACAAGCATACCATCCGTTTCGGCGGCATGTTGATGGAGGAATACCTGCAGGCTGACAACACCACCACGGTCTTTCCCATCGATACAAACACGTTCGCTCCTACGGGCGGCCCGTTGCCACCGATAATTCAGGACAATTCAGCGAACGCGCTGTATGCGGGCGTGTATGTGCAGGATGAATGGAAAATCCTACCCAAGTTCACGCTCAACTACGGTGCGCGCTTCGATGAATATTACTCGTCGTTCGACAAGGAAAACCAACCCAGCCCGCGCGTGAATTTAATTTACCAGGCGACGGACTCAACGACGATGCACGTCGGTTATTCCCGTTACTTCACGCCGCCGCCTTTGGAAAATGTGCCGCAGGGTGATATCAAAGTCTTCAACGGCACGTCAAACCAATCTGCCGTGCAGGAAAACGACCCGGTTAAATCCGAGCGCGCCAATTATTTTGACGTGGGCGTTTCTCAGGGTGTTACGAAACACCTGCAACTTGGCGTGGATGGTTATTATAAATATGCCCAGGAGCAGCTTGACGATGGGTTGTTCGGACAATCGCAAATCCTCCAGGCTTTCAATTATGCCGAAGGACGCATTTACGGCGTGGAAGGCACGGCCTCGTATAACCTTGGCGGTTTTTCGACCTACGCGAATTTTACGTGGTCGGTCGCTCAGGGCCAAAACTGGTCATCGGCGCAATTCCTGTTTGATCCGGCCAGCCTGGCGTATGTCCAGAACCACTGGATTTATCTCGACCACGACCAGGAATTTTCCGGCTCGTTCGGGACTTCCTACACCCTCCGCGAATCCCAATACAACAGTTCGTTGTTCTACGTGGATGCCATCTACGGCAGCGGATTGCGCCAGGACGGTGGCGGGGAAATTGGCGGGGACATAGACCCGACCGCTCCCATTCCCAACGGCGCGACGGTGCAGCCGTACTACTCCATCAACCTCGGTATGGAGCAGGATTACAAAATCCCGCACAACAAGATGCTGAAGGCGCGCATTGATGTGGTGAACGTGACTGACCACGTTTATCAACTCCGCAGCGGCAGCGGCGTGGGCGTCAATGCCCCGCAATACGGCATGCGCCGCGGGTTCTTCGGCTCATTAACTCTTGTGTTTTAAAAAGGCACTCACCATGGATGCAAATCGAACCACCTTAAAAAGCGAACTGGCGCGGCTATCGTTGCCGTCGGCGAATCGG